>NZ_BAAKGN010000021.1:0-5352 GCF_059704265.1 Secundilactobacillus sp. MJ173 | reverse complement strand
GGTCCCCTTGATTTGATTCCCTGAAAAAGCGTCCACACCAATTGCTGCTACTTTTGAGTTTGAATCCGAACCTGTATCACCAAATTGTAACTGATCAATTTGATTATTCGCAAAAGCTCTCGCACCGATGCTGATAACTGAGTCAGGGATTTCGACAGTGCCACTAATTTGATTATGTGATGTATTCGGTAAACTTGTATCATGTGCAAAAGCATCGTTTCCAATGATTTGAACATGATTACCCAATTTAACACCGCTAATCCAATTTTCTGCAAAAGCTCTCACACCGATGCTGATAACTGAATCTGGAATCGTAACAGTATCACTAATTCTGTTAACCGAAAAAGCATCTTGACCGATTGTTTTAACGCCACTACCTAACACTACGGAGCTAATTGTATTTTTGGTAAAAGCATCCTGACCGATACTAGTCACTGTATCAGGAATCGTGACAGTACCAGTAATATTCTTATCACTGAAGGCATAAGCGCCAATTCCGGTAACTTTCTTCCCGTTGTAAGTGCTTGGTAACGTGAGATAATTTAATCGCCCATCCTGGGATTCAGTACCAAGATAATTCTGCAAATTGCCATTATAGCCAGTAATGGTGTACGTACCATCACTATTTTGAGTATACGTATAATCTGTTAACTGCGTATATGTCTTTAAATCCGCGCCAAGTGTCCAATAATTACCAGCCACATCCTTTGCAACTACAGTCGTTTTAGGATCAAAGGCATTCTGACCAATTGTATCGAGTTTTTGACTCAGCGCTACTGCATTTATGTGATTGTTCGCAAAGGCGTTCATCCCAATTGATGTTACACTAGCAGGAATCGTGACAGTATCACTAATTTGGTTACCCGAAAAAGCGTCCTCGCCAATTATTCCAACACTTTTACCAAGGATTAATCCATTAATTTGGTTATTCGTAAAAGCCCGTGTACCAATACTAGTCACTAAATCTGGAACTACCACAGGACCACTAATCCGATTGACCGAAAAGGCGTCCTCACCAATTGTTTGAACACTTTTACCAAGAGTTAATCCAGTAATATTATTGTCCGTAAAAGCCCGCGTACCAATACTAGTCACTGAATCCGGAACTACCACAGGACCACTAATCTGATTGACCGAAAAGGCGTCCTCACCAATTGTTTGAACACTTTTACCAAGAATTAATCCAGTAATATTATTGTCCGTAAAAGCTCGAGTACCAATACTAGTTACCAAATCTGGAACGTTAATAGTACCGCTAATTTGGTTAGCTGAAAAAGCATCTTGCCCGATTGTTTTAACGTTGCTGCCCAACACCACAGCACTAATTTTATTTCTGGTAAAAGCATCCTGACCGATACTAGTCACTGTATCAGGAATAACAATTTTACCGCTAATACCGGCATCTGCAAAAGCGCCATCAGCAATTTCAGTTACTTTTTTACCATCGTAAGTACTTGGTAACATAACATCATGAGATTCAGTACCAAGATACTTCTGCAAATCACCAGTATATTTTGCGATGGTATATGTTCCATCGCTATTAAGCTCATAATCATAATCCATTAGCTGCGTATAGGTAACCTTGCCATCTTGATCCATAGTGGGCTTCCAATAATTACCGTCTGCATCCTTCATGGCTACTAAAGTGTTCCCATCAAAAGCATCTTGACCAATGACATCAACTTTTTGACCCAATGCTACTGTGCGAATTTGGTTATTCACAAAAGCATTCATACCAATTGTTTGAACACTTTTACCGATGGTTAATCCACTAATTTGGTTATTCATAAAAGCGTTCATACCAATTAACGTTACACTATCAGGAATCGTAACCGTACCGCCGATCTGATTACCCGAAAAAGCGTCCTCACCAATCGTCTCAAGCTTTGAATTTGAATCTGTATCACCAAATTGCAGATGTTTAATTCGATCATTCGTAAACGCATTCTGACCAATACTAATTACTGAATCTGGAATAATAACTGTACTAATATTATTGTTCGAATTTGTGTCACTTGGGTTACGTGAAAAAGCATCCTCGCCAATTACCTGTACACCCTTACCCAAGTCTAACGTTGTAATATCATTATTTGCGAAAGCATCACTATCAATTTTGATAATCGAATCAGGAATTGTGACACTACCACTAATGCTTTTATGATTAAAGGCATTAGCCCCAATCTCAGTTATTTTCTTACCGTTGTAAGTACTTGGTAACGTAAGGTTAGTTAGTTCATCCTTGGATTCAGTACCAAGATACTTCTGTAAATTACCGGTATATCCTGTAATAGTATATGTGCCATCATCATTTGAAGTATAAGAATAATCCGTTAGCTGCGTATATGAGGTAACCTCGCCACTTGTAGGATCCGTAACTGGTGACCAATAATTACCATCCGCATCTTTTACAACTACAGTCGCATCAAAAGCATTTTGTCCAATCGCGTCAACCTTTTCGCCAAGTCCAAGGGTTACTGCACTAATTTGATTGTTCACAAAAGCATTTTGATCAATTGTGGTTACACCATCAGGGATCTTGAGGGCACCACTAATTTGATTGCCTGAAAAAGCATCCTCGCCAATCGTCTCAAGCTTTGAACTTGAATCAGATGTGGAATCACCAAATTGTAGCTGTGTGATTCGATTGTTCGTAAACGCATTCTGTCCAATACTAGTTACTGAATCTGGAATGGTAACTGCGCTAATGCCACGATCAGGATTAGCGTTACTTTTCTGAATTGAAAAGGCATCGTCGCCAATTATTTGCACATTCTTACCCAAATTCAACGTTGTAATATCATTGTTCGCAAAAGCATCATTATCGATTTTAGTAATTGAATCAGGAATTGTGACAGTGCCAGTAATATTCTTATTATTAAAGACAAAAGCCCCAATTTCAGTTACCTGCTTACCATCGTAAGTACTTGGTATCGTAAGATTAGTTATTGACCCGTCCTGAGATTCAGCACCAAGATATTTCTGTAAGTTGCCGGTATAGTCCGTAATCGTATATGTGCCATCCACATTAAGGGCATATTTATAATCAGTTAACAGCGTATACGTCTTTAAATCAGAACCTAGTGTCCAATAATTACCATCCGCATCTTTCGCAATGACAGTTGTTTTAGGATCAAACGCATTCTGACCAATTGTATCAATCTTTTGGTCAAGCATTACGATACTAATTTGGTTGTCCGCAAAGGCATTCATAGCAATTGACGTTACACTACCAGGAATTGTAATAACGCCACTAATCTGATTGCCAGAAAAAGCGTCCACACCAATCGTTCCAAGCTTTGAATTTAAATCAGATACTGAATCACCAAACTGTAACTGTTTGATTTGTACATTTGCAAAAGCTCTGTCACCAATCTTAGTTACTGAATCTGGAATGATAACTGTATTAATATCATTATTTGATCTTGTGTCACTGGTATTACGTGAAAAGGCATCGTCGCCAATTACTTGCACGCCCTTACCCAAATTTAACGTCGTAATATCATTATTCGCAAAAGCATTACTACCAATGTTGGTAATCGAATTAGAAATAGTAACAGCACCACTAACATTCTTATAATTAAAAGCCCCATCAGCAACTGCTGTAATCGGGTCACCGTTATAAGTATCGGGTAAAGTAATATCTTTAGCAGACACCGCTTCAGGGGTTGTACCACCCGCTAAGTACTTTTGTAGTTCGCCTGTATATCCCGTAATGGTGTACGTTGAGCTATCTGTACTTTGACTGTAACTATAATCCGTTAATTGGGTATAAGTGTTAACCCCGGTCTTTTCATCCGCTACTGCTAGCCAATAGTTACCGTCTGCATCTTTCTTAACGTCAGCGACTTGAGCTTTTTCTTTGGTTTCAGCCGAAGAAGTTGCCGTTTTTTCATTGCTTGATGAGTCGAATTTTAACGAATGTCCGTTTACATCAACATCAGTAGCTGACTTACTTTCACTGGATTGGCTTGAATCGTCTGTACTCGAGGAACTCGAGCTATCCGTACTTGATGTATTTGAAGCTCCTGACGATGCTGTATCTGAGCTACTCGACTGACTGCTAGAAGCGGTACTGCTGGTATTTGTTACCGATGTAGCGTTACTGCTCGATACCGATGATTCATCATTCTTTGCTGGATCCTTTTCATCTGAGCTTGAACTTGCTGGTGCCTCAGAAGACGAAGAAACATCATTGGCGGTGGTTTCTTGAGTTGTTGTCCCTTTGGCATCCGCAACTGCCTGAACACCAGTTACCGCCATGCTGAAAGTAAATCCTGTCAACAGCGTGACGGTGACTACTCCCATACGTACCCAGCATTTTTCGATATTGCACTCAATTTGCTGATGGTGCGACTTTTTTTGTTTACTTGATTGATTGATATTTCTCATATAACTATGCTGCTCCCTGTTTAATGTCTGATAATTACGACCATCTATTAGTTTTGATGGATACTTAGATTACTATACCACTCCTGTTTTCACATACCATATCAATTAACCAATTTACAAAATA
The DNA here is from genome assembly GCF_059704265.1 of Secundilactobacillus sp. MJ173. Classification (NCBI taxonomy): domain Bacteria; kingdom Bacillati; phylum Bacillota; class Bacilli; order Lactobacillales; family Lactobacillaceae; genus Secundilactobacillus; species Secundilactobacillus sp. MJ173. Next base: position 839 of record NZ_BAAKGN010000021.1, on the reverse strand, counting down.
TGTTTCACAATCATCAAAAAAGGTCTTCGTAGGTAGGATAACCTTGCGAAGACCTTTTTTGATTACTATTAATTAATCTTTTTCGTGTTTTCGATGCGCAAGACCAAACCAGCCAAGGATGCTTAGCAGCAATCCGCCAATAAGTGTTGGTTGAGTTGGTGTTGTTTCATCCGTCTGTGGTAGTTGCGGTAGTTGCGCCTTAGATGAACCTGTCTGATGCTTAGACGTTGTTAAACGCGCTGTTTGCACCGTTCTCTCAATTTCAACTGCCCGACCACTATTACTATCTTCGTGTAGACCAGTCGCTGCAGTTAATGAGGACTGTTCACCTGCCGAAACTTGGCCTGCTTGCGAGTCACTCGTCGAAATAGACGGTCGCGTATGTGGCGTCACTGCACCGCCGTTATCAGTTGATGAATTGGGTTGCTCTGGATCAGTTGGTACTTGACCATTCGATTGGCCGGTAGTTGTAGTAGATCCACCACCATTACCATTTTCAGGTTGTGCTGGCTGTGCTGGTGGCGTTCCTGTATCATCTTGGGCAACTAGCGGAATGACCACCGTTTGGTTGGTAGCTTGGGCTATAATCAGCGGTAATTCACTGATTGGAATGGCCAACTGCCAGCCAGCCGGAACATAGGCCAGAACTTGATAACGGTCAAATGGCGTTCCAGGAGTACCGATTAACTGAGCACTTCCTTGTACCGTACCATCTGGAGTTTCATAGTTGACCGTGGTAGTCGTGGCTTCCACTACTGGTCCGATTTCAGTCTTGGTTTGGGCAGCCAACGGGATAACGATTGTTTGATTCCCGGGCTGAGCCACTAGTTTCGGCAACT
>NZ_BAAKGN010000020.1:0-68044 GCF_059704265.1 Secundilactobacillus sp. MJ173 | reverse complement strand
GTCATTTTGGTGCTCCTTATTTTGAATTTCTACTAAATATTGAGTGATCCAGATTTGCTTAGCCTGACAAATGGTAATACTCAGCTCGATTGAACGAATACCAGCGTGAATAGCCGCTGTATTGGATTCATCTGCCGTTAATAATTGTAGTAAGTGCTGATGAACATCGTTATAGATATTGAGATCTTCCTGAACTTTATTCGCGTAATCTTGTAAAATTTGCCGTTGTTCTTTTGTATCAACCGCAAACAAACCACGAAACTTAAACCGGTAAATAGACTCGTTACGGGCATTATCTGGTACGGGTTGTTGCATTAATTCATAGAAGTGCGTTTTACCAGCTTCAGTAATACGCGCAAGTTTCTTATTTCGTGGATCCTTTGGTTCTTCGATATAGATAATTTCGCCTTCATCTGCCAATTTTGAAAGCAGCGGATACATGACACCGTTTGAAAGTTTGCGCCGGGGAACCAGCGCGCTGCCTAAGACATCCCGTAGTTTGTAACCCGACATGTCACGGGACATGAGCATGCCAAGGACTAGTAATTCATACATAATAATCTCCTATAATCAGCGCAACTTATCGAGTATAGGTCGTCTCGACATATAATACAAGCAAAACCTTTAATGTCGAACAAGATGTGTTCAAAATATGATCTACTAAAATTGCAATAAACAATCATTCCAAAAATATATATCTTTTTCTTTATATGAAGAATTTTTAATTAAAATATTGGACCATTCGTGTTATCATATTAGACAAGTAAAGGTTTAAATTTGTATGTATATTGTTTCACAAAAGGTCCTTGCAATCGAGCAATTACGAATATTTTTGTTTGCTCAATGAGTCTTGCTGAGACCCTTAGAAAGGGTGAATAAACAGATGAAAAAATTTGTGGCACTTGTTGGTACCAATACTGTTAAGTCAACTAATCGTAAGTTATTGAAGTATATGCAAAAACGGTACACGGAAGACGCTGATATCGAAGTGGTTGAGCTAAAAGGCTTACCAATCTTTAAAAAGACCGAAGAAGTTTTCATTCCGCAGCAAGCACGCGATATTGCAGAAAAAATCGATGCGTCTGACGGTGTGATTATTGGAACGCCAGAATACGACCATTCAGTTCCAGCGCTGTTATCCAGTGCATTAGCTTGGCTGTCTTATGGCATTCACCCATTGATGGATAAACCTGTGATGATCGTTGGTACGTCATACGGGACTTTGGGCGCTTCTAGAGCTCAAGCTCAGCTACGCCAGATCTTGGATTCTCCTGAATTAAAGGCGACTGTTTTACCTAGTTCCGAATTTTTACTAGGGCACTCACTACAGGCTTTTGATGAAAATGGTGACTTAGTTTCAGCGACTGAGTCACAGAAGCTGGATGGTTTATTCGATGACTTCTTGGAATTTGTTGCTTTGACCGAGCAGCTTGATAATTCGAAGAAGCTACACGAACAAGAAGCAGCTGACTTTACTTGGGACAACGGCACAACGGGAGATGATAAATAATGGTTAAATTAGTTGCAATCGCCGGTTCAATCGGCGAACAATCATATAATCGGATGTTATTGGAGTTTATTCGTGACCATTTCAAAAAAACGGTTGATATTGAGATTTTAAATATCAATGACGTTCCAATGTTTAATGAGGACGAGGATCATAACGATAATCCAGTGGTTCATGAGTTGGCTCGTAAGATTGCGGGGGCTAACGGTGTTATCTTAGCCACACCGGAACATAATCACACAGTACCAGCGGCGATGAAAAACGTCATTGAATGGCTATCAAACAACGTTCATCCGCTAGACGGTAAAGCAGTCTGGATCGTTGGTGCTTCGTACCATACTCAAGGCTCTTCACGTGCGCAATTACATTTGAAACAAATTCTGGAATCACCAGGCGTTAACGCATATGTCATGCCCGGTAACGAGTTTTTGCTCAGTAATGCCAAAGAAGCCTTTGATGCAGATGGTAATCTGAAGGATGCCAGAACGGTTAGTTTCCTTGGTTCAGTATTGAAGAAGTTTTTGACATTTATGAAGGTGATTGAAATGATGGATGCGCCAGATCCAAAGAACGCTCATGAAGAAGATATGGATTCGAAGCATCCAGTGAATACAACCGTTCCAGATGTTGACATGACAGATCCAGAATGGGTTGAAAAGGCCGCTGAAAAAACTCACGCTGCCAGTGGTGGTGATTATGTCAAACTTGATCGTGGTCTCTTAACCGTTGATCAGTTGAATTATTTCTTGAACTCTATGGCTGGCGAATTAACGTTTGCTGATGATAATAACCAGTTCATTTACTACAATCACAATGCTGATGCTGCTCATATGTTAGCAGCCAGAACGCCGGATCAAGTTGGTAATCCATTAAGTGCTGTTCATCCAGACCGTGTTGTTGAACATGTTAAACAAGTGCTTTATGCACTGCGGACAGGTGAAAGTGACGTGGTTTCTATGCCAGCACAAACCGGTCCTAACCAACACGTAATGCATTATTACCGGGCAATGCGCGATGAGAACCGCCGTTACCGCGGTGTTAACGAATTGGTTATCGATATTATGCCAATTTTGAAATACTACTTGGCAGCTACTGGTCAGAAATTGGTTAAGGATCCGGATGCCGTACCAATGTCACCGATTACCGGCTTAGATGCTGTAACTGGTGCATCAGCTCACTCGACGCCTTCAACGGACGCAACTAGTGGGGCATCAGCTTCTAAATCAGTTGAAAAGCCGGTTGAGAAACCAGCTACGGATGCTACCAGCGGTGCTTCCGAGTCCAGTGCGGAGACCGCGCCTGCAGCTGCAGAAGAACCCGTTGATACGGATGCACTAACTGGTGCTTCTGAAGAGACAACGACGGACTTTACTGCAACGGAAGATTCAGCACCTGCTAAGCAGCCTGAAGTTAAACCGGAACCAGAAGCAACTGATACGGATGCAACAACTGGGGCTTCAGAAAGTTAATTTTCCATTTAATAAGATCATAAAAGGACTAGTCTTTTCGTCGTAGTGACGGATAGACTAGTCCTTTTATTGTTCAGCGCTTGCAAGGTTAACCTGGAAGCAGTATATTGATTGTACACAATTAGTTTGAGAAAGGGGTTTTTAGAATGAGTAGTATCTATGATTTTCAGGAAACGGAAATGAGTGGGAAGCCAATCAACTTAGCTGACTACAGTGATAAGGTCTTAATGATTGTCAATACTGCCAGTAAGTGCGGACTAGCACCTCAGCTGGAAGGAATCGAAAAACTGTACAAACAGTATCATGATCAGGGTTTTGAAGTGATTGGTTTACCATCAAACCAGTTTCATCAAGAACTGGATTCTGACGAAGAAACTGAAGCATACTGCCAAATGCACTACGGTGTGACGTTCCCCATGACCAAGCAAGTACGGGTTAATGGCGATGATGAAGATCCCTTATTTACTTATTTGAAAGAGACGGCTGGACATGGGCGTATCAAGTGGAATTTTACGAAGTTTCTCATCGGTCGGGATGGTCAATTGATCGACCGGTATGCGCCAGTGACAAAGCCAGAAAAAATTGAACCAGATATTGTTGACGCATTAGCAAAGTAGAAGAATGGCAGCATCAAAAGCGATTTTGATATCACCTAATAATGGTTTAAGCTCAAATGCCAGCCTTTTAAGCCAAATAATCCTCGTCCTGATAAAGCACTATCAGAACGAGGATTATTTGTTTTTAATTCCGGTATCTACCGAGTTGTGGTACGCACGGTTCACAACATATCAACGTGTTCCACCAAAACGTGACGTTTCAGAAAATCGACCGTTTCGTTAAAGACGTCATCTAGGTAACCTTTGGCGTGCCGAGTACCTGGCACCATGTTCAGTTCAAATGGCACGTTAGCATCGGTCAACGCGCTGGCCATTGCTAAAATCCCACTGGTGGGGACAAATTCGTTTAGTGAATTTGCTAAATACATGGGACCAGTTTGGCGATTTACCCGGTGAACAGGGGTGGCTGCCGTCAATTCATCGGTTCGCTGGTCAAAGTAATTCATAACGAACCATTTATAAAAGGCATCGTTAGCACCATCTTGGTTGATCGTGGCACTAGCTTGTTGATTGAACCCACTGGTATCACCTTCGGCTGCGACCACGTCCTGGTGATTTGCCAGCCAGTCATCGATATCCAAGATGCCTGAAAGCGACACGGCTGGAATGCCATACCTAATGGCCATTTCTACCGCCATGTTACCACCAGCGGATGAACCAACGACCCCGATGGGCATTTGATTGTATTCACTGCGGGAAATCCATTCCATTAACGAAGACATATCTGACAAGGGTTCCGGATAATACACATCAGGTGTCATCCGATAGTTGGGGACTAAAACCATATAGCCAAGGTCAGCAAGGCGAGTTGCCCAGTCTTCATCCTTGGCTTTATCGCCACGAAACCAGCCACCACCGTGGATATCAATAATCAGGCCTAGAAACGGTTTGGTACCATCGTGATAGGCATCCAGTGTGAGATGCCGATTCTCATCGTAGGTTATATCATGTGTAACTTGCATTTTACCCACCTCCATAGATTAAAATCAGGGTGAGTATGGCAAATATATCAGACAAAATCAAGCATTTGGTCCTCTATTAACGTCACGCATGAAGGTGATAAACAATAATTGCTGCTGCATAGGCCAGTAATATAACGTTACTGGTAACGGTAAAATGGGTGGCAATCGACATGAGATGATGGTAGTGGGCATTGAGCTCAGTCAGTGCCGCCGAAGTTTTAATCAATTCTGAATGCTGCTGATAGAGTTCGTCATACTTTGAATCTAGTTGCTGGTACTTAAGATCGCGTAGCCAGAAGAGCCACGAAATACAAAAAGTACCCACGATTAAACTAAAGCATAACTGTTCAGCGGGGGCCTGCATAACTTCCTTGAGCGTGACGGACGTATAACTGATGGACGCTAGCGGTTGAACGTTAACGGCACCAATGGTTGCAGCTAGAAAAATAACGAGGCAGGCTAATTGCGAACCGGTTGCTCTGGCGTGACATTTGGCTTGTTTATCTAACGAAATGAGTCCCTGAGAAACGTCCGTTTGAACTTGGGTGAAGTAATGCACATTGGAAAGCATGGTAGACAACCCCTTTCTACAGCACCTTATTTTTTATATCATTATAACTAAATTCCTTGATATTTTAAAATATAAAGGCTTGCCAATTCAGCGTTGGCAAGCCTTTAGTGTTAGTTGTGATAGTTAGTTCTAATGGTCGGTGGTGTATAGTCAGCCATGAAGTTGAAGATTTCGGATAAGTTATCCGCGAATAGGACTTTACTGCGGTGCTCAGCAGTGAGAAAACCTTGCTGAACCATTTGATCAAACATTGTTTTTAAGGGATCGTAATAATGGTTCACGTTATAAAACGCACAGGGATTCGCGTTATCACCGATTCTTGCCCAAGAATAAGCTTCGATAATTTCTTCTAATGTTCCGGGACCGCCGGGTAGGGCGATGCAGCCGTTAGCCATGTTTAGCATGGTTTGCTTGCGAATCGCCATATTGGCAACCACCGTTAAATCGGTGATATTCATTGCTGCAGCACCACGGTCAACGAGTTCTTTGGGCATAACGCCATGAACTTTACCACCTGCGTCCATGACCGCATTGGCTAACACTGCCATTAAACCCACACTGCCGCCACCATATACAAGTTCTAACTGGTGCTCTGCGAGATATTGTCCCAAGCGGGTGGCCGCTTTGATATAAACTAGTGAATGACCCGTAGCTGCGCCGCAATAAACAGCTATTTTTTGACTCATGACGGTTCCTCCTAGAAAGACTGGTATTAAGCATTTTGTATTGTACATTGCGTATGACAAATGATCAATTTTGCTGTTCGAACGCTAGTAATTTCCGTTTGCGTTTCAAACCACCGGCGTAACCAGTTAAGCTGCCGTTTTTACCGATAACTCGGTGGCAGGGAATGATAATACTGATTGGATTATGGCCAACTGCACCACCCACGGCTCTCGCTGAACCTGTTGGCCGTTGATTTAATTCGGTTAGTTGTTCCGTAATTTGCTGATAGGTCATGGTTTCACCGTACGGAATCGTTGTGAGTATTTGGTAGACCTGCTGACGAAAAGGGGTTGTCTGCGGTGACAGGGTTAGGCGGTCAATGGCCGGATGCTTACCACTGAAGTAGTCGTCTAGCCATTGGGTAGTTTGCGTTAAGATCGGTGATATGCCGTGGTTGATGGTTGCTAAATCGTATTTAGCGCCCAGATAGGCTTGGTCTGCATACCAGACACCTAGCAAGGCGTTTGAATCCGCCAACAAGATCAGTTTTCCAAGCGGTGAAGAATAGGTTGTTTGTAACATGCTATCAGTTCCTTTCTGTTGTTACATGCAGATTAGGCTAATTTTACATCATTGGCAAGTCGCAACGCACTTAAAATAAAACGAAAATATGTTCGCCTTTCCTCTTCCGCGAATAGTCTTATTTTGCTAAAATAGGAATTAACTTAGATGGACGGGGATCGATGAAGAATGAAATTACTACATACAGCGGATTGGCATATTGGTAGACGACTGCACGGCTTTGATTTAACTGATGAACAACAAAATGCTTTTGACCAAATTGAACGGATTGCGCAAGCAGAACAGGTTGATGCCATGATTATTGCGGGTGACTTATATGACCGGCGTTTACCATCGGAAGCTTCAGTAGCAATGGTGGACGAGATGCTTGAGAAACTAAACTTAGCAGATCAATTACCGATTTATGCGGTTTCGGGGAATCACGATAGTGCCACTAGATTAGCGACCGGGACACCTTGGTTTAAGTCGACGCGGTTATTTCTTCATACCGAATTGCGTCAGGCGTTTAGTCCAATCGAATTGTCTGATACGCAGCTTTTCCTATGTCCTTATTTTGAACCCTTCGAAGCTCAGCAGTATTTTAAGGACGATTCTCTGCAACATTTGGATCAGGCGTTCAAAAGGGTTGTCACCGAAATGAAGAAAAAATTTGATCCTGCCAAAAAGCATCTTCTAGTGGCACATTTTTTTGCGGCTGGCAGTTCAACCACTGATTCAGAAACTAACTTGACAGTGGGCGGTCTAGCGGCGGTTCCAACGGATTTATTGACGGATTTTGACTATGTGGCTTTGGGCCATTTGCACGGTAAGGATGCCTTGCAAACACCAACCGTCCGTTACAGCGGTTCACCAGTCAAGTTTTCTCTTTCGGAAGCGAATCAGAAAAAGGGTGTTTGGATTATAGACACGGATCAGTCTCCTGTGGCGCTAACGTTTAAGCCAATCACACCCATTCATGATGTGAAACAGCTCACTGGTAGTTTTGACGAGTTGATGGCGTCTGCTGATGACCAAAGCATTGATCATGAAGATTACGTCGGCATCACATTAACCGATAAACAGCCGATTCCCAACGTAATGGCCAGATTGCGTGATGTCTTTCCTCGAATCGTTACGCTGGGCCGAGCAGATGGTTTTGAAGCGCAAGTTCGTTATCAGGGTGAATCGAGCCAACAGATTCGACAAAAATCACCAATGGCGTTATTGGACGATTTTTACCAACAAGTCGCTAAGGAACCGTTGAGTCCCAAACAAGAAAAATGGGCAAAGGCGGCGCTCAAAGCAGCATATGAGGAAGGAAATCAAGCATGAAACCATTAAAACTGACCATGATAAATTTTGGTCCATATGCCAAGCAAACAATTGATTTTACCCAGTTGGCTGACGCGTCGATTTTTCTGATTGCGGGTCCCACTGGTAGCGGTAAAACAACCCTTTTTGATGCCATGACTTTCGCACTATATGGGGAAAGTGCCAGTGATGACCGTGACCCTGCAGCGTTACGGTCGGATTTTGCAGAAGACCATGAACCCACTGAAGTGACCCTGAGATTTGAGCATAAAGGTCTGGAGTATGAAGTCACGCGCCAGCCCAAGCAAACACTAGCGAAAAAGCGGGGAACTGGTACCCGGGATTATCCCAGCAGTGGGAAATTAATGGTCTATAAAAACGGCACGAAAACTGATGAGATTACACGGATGCAAGAGATCAATCTGAAGTTAACCGATATTTTACAGATTAGTCGAAAGCAATTTGTCCAAATTGTGCTACTGCCACAGGGAGCTTTTAGGCGCTTCCTAATCTCTGACAGTAGTGAAAAGGAAGCTATCTTGAGAAAGGTCTTTGGTACGCAGTTGTTTCAACGATGGGCTGCAGCACTAAGACAACAGTTGAATCAGCAGCGTGACAAAATTAAATCGGCACAAGCCATCATTGATAACGGCTTGAAACGGGTGCGCTGGACCCAAAAAGATGGCGAGCATGATTTAAGCCAGCTTGAAGAACAGTTTGGGGTTGATCAAGCTGAGCTGGGTGATGCTAAACATCAGGTAAAAGACTTGCAGGGACAAGTTAGTCAACTGACTGCTCAAATTGAAACCGATCAAAAGATGAATCAGAACATTCAAAGATTGAATGAGAAACTGCAAGAGGAGCAGCAGCTTAATACCAAACGGCCGGAGATCAAACAATTACAGCAACGGTTGGCGACGTTGAACTGGGTCAATGAACAAAAACATGATTACGAACAGCAAGAGGAATTAAGTCAGCAGTGTGACCTGTTGAAACGGCAAAAAGTTACTTTAACTCACAATTTAAAAACCCAAAACCAAACTACAAACCAGCTAACCGAACAGCAAAAACAGTTAGCAAATACCAGCAAGAACATCGCGGATATTCAGTCAAACATCGCTGTTCTCACGCAACAGCGACCATTGTATGAACAGGTTCGCCAGTTAACCGACCTGTTGAACCAGCAGTCGGCAGATTATTCAAAAACGAATCGCGAATTTTCCCAATTCCAGGCAAAGGAAGAAGAGGTTCAGGCGCGTCTTAAACACCTGAATAACTTGATCAGTCAGCAACCGGCACTACTTAAAAACCATGCCGATTTAATGACAACGCTGAACGAACAAACGTTGATGAAAAAACAGGTCAGCGGGTTACTTGATCAGCAAACGCAACTTTTAGCACAACGGCAGACAATCACCGAGGCCCAGTCAGCATTGGCTGCACTGAATCAACAAGTTGATCAAGGAAGTCGCGATTATGATGAGTTAAGAAATCAGTGGCTGGCAGGGCAGATTTCGGTCCTTGCTAGTCAACTAAAGCCGGGGACACCGTGTCCGGTTTGTGGTAGTATTGAACACCCAGCACCACACATTGCTACACAGACAAAGCCGGTGGATGATAAGACCTTGAAACTAGCAGAACAGTCATTGAGAACGCTGAAGGATCAGCAGACTAAAGCGCAAAGTGATTTGGCTCATCTTCAAGATGCGTTTAATCAGCAAGCCGAATCAATCAAGAATTCGAAAAATGATTTAGTTAATCAGTTCAAAGTTCAGCACGAGATTTCGATTGATCAGTTGTTTCAGAAGGTCAGTGATCAAGAAAATCAGATTAGTCGACAAGCAAGTACGGTTAGCCAGCAACTGGCTGCCATTGATGAAGCAGTTGATGAGCAACGTAGAGTTAGTGTAGACGTGGATAAGTTGCAGCAACAAATTCAAGGGTTAACAACACAAGTCCAATCAGTAAAACTAGCGCAGCAAACAACTCAAACTAAGCTAGAAGAGGCACAGAAACGTTTACCTGATCAATTTACAGATTTAGCGGCGCTTGATGAATTCCTGACCTCACAACGGAACAAGGTTGCCGAATATCAGCAACAAGTTCAAGAAAATACCCAAGACTTACAGCAAAGCAGGGAAGCCGCTGCTACCACTCAGGCCAATATGAACAATACGGAAACAACGTTGCGGGAAACGCAAGCAAAACTTGCAACAGTGACGACATCTTTGGAACAAGCGGTTACTGAGCAATTTGGGTTAAATCAGATGGACCAGTTCGTTGAACTTACTCACCACTTAGATGAAATAACGCCGTTAACAAAATCAATTCAGAATTATCAGCAGGCGATCACAGCTGCCAAAGCGGATGTGGCTGCTTATCGAGAATTGGTGGGGGATAAACACGTCGTCGATTTAAGTCAAAGTGAGACTAAACTAAAGGGACTTAATGAGCAGCTAGAAAGTGTTCAGGAGCAAACTGATGAGAAGCAGAAACAAGTCACTGTTAACGGCGATATTTTGACTCAAATAAAGGCGGCGACCCAGCAAGTTGCAACTCAGCTGGATGAGCTGAATGAGTTGCAGTTACTGGTGGAAACCGTGGCGGGCGGAGGCGATAACAAACTTGGCTTGGAGCGTTATGTCTTAAGAGCTCAACTAGCTGAAATTCTTGCGATTGCCAATCAGCATTTGAAGCAGTTAAGTTCTGGTCGCTATTCCATGCAGCTTCATTTGGAAGCCGGCACTTATCAAAAAAATACCGGACTAGAAATTGACGTTTACGATGATAATGTTGGTCAAGTTCGTAGCGTGCATACACTTTCTGGTGGTGAAAGTTTTATTGCTGCTTTGAGCTTGGCATTGGCCTTAGGCGAGTCCATTCAAAACGAATCGGGTGGTATCAGCATCGATGCATTATTTATTGATGAAGGCTTTGGTTCACTGGATCAGGAATCTCTGTCCACAGCTATGAAGGCCTTGGAAAATGTCGAGAGCAGTAATCGCATGATTGGCATCATTAGCCACGTTACTTTGCTGCAAGAAACCATCCCATATCAGATTCAGGTTCAGCCAACGGGCCAGGGTAAATCGGTGGCTAACGTTGTTTTACCCTAGTGGTACTAAGAGAGTAAGAATAGTCGTTTTCAATCTTCGATGAGCGTATAATAAGTTTTCGACTGATTAAAAAGCATTAATTTGAATCAGATAATTTATTAAATAAGGAAGTTAAGTGATGATTACATTAAAATCAACCCGAGAGATTACACAAATGAAGGCGTCTGGTGCTGTACTAGCCGGGGTCTTAAATGGTCTTGAAGAAGTTATCAAACCTGGAATTTCAACCTGGGAAATTGAAAAGTTTGCCAATACTTATATTGAAAGCCACGGTGCTACCGCCGAAGAAAAGGGGTTTGAGGGCTATAAGTATGCGACTTGCGTCAACGTTAACTATGAAGTTGCGCATGCAACTCCGCGAAAAGCACTGCTTTTAAAATCTGGCGATGTTGTGGCAGTGGACTTAGTCGTCAACTTGAACGGTTTCTTGAGTGATGCTTGCCGAACGTTTGCGGTTGGTGAGATTTCATCAGAAAATCAACGTCTGCTGGACGTTACCAGAGAATCACTATATCGCGGCATTGATCAGGCTGTGATTGGTAACCGACTTGGTGATATTGGTGCTGCTATTCAGCAGTATGTAGAAACAGAAAACCACATGGGTGATGTCCGTGAACTCATTGGTCATGGGATTCAGCCAACCATGCACGAACAACCCGATGTGCCAGCCTATGGTGAAGCGGGTAAGGGACTACGGTTGCGCGAAGGCATGACCATAACCATTGAACCAATGGTTAACTTAGGAACCCGTGAAATTCGTTCGATGGAAACCGCTGATCATTCTTGGGAATACTACGTCACAGCTGACGGTAAACCATCAGCGCAGTTTGAACATACCTTAGTCATTACTAAAGATGGTCCTAAAATTTTAACTTCTCAGGATCCAAAAAGAGACGCCAAATACCTATAATGCTTGAATGCCAAACAAAATTGATGGCAAAACTCATCTCCACGGCTATACTATTCTTATAAGTTTGAGGGTGAGGAGAAATCATGGATCAAGTACTTTTATTAATTATTATTTTGGCAGTTGTGGTACTCGCTAATATTCTAGCGAGACATCTCACAGCCATTCCGTTACCATTTTTCCTAATTATTTTGGGATTGTTGCTGGCACTATTACCAGCTTATTCAGGTTTTCATTTGGATCCATCAACGTTTGCTTTCGCAATTATTGCACCAATGCTATTTAATGAAGCGCAGAATAGTTCGCGGTTTTGGATTGGCAGATCGATTACGAACATTCTGTCGTTAGCTGTTGGTCTAGTGGTCGTGACTGTACTGGCTGTAGGGACCAGTATTCACGCACTTTATGCGGTTTTACCGTTAAGTCTAAGTTTTGCTTTGATTGCAATTGTGGCACCTACCGATGCATCGGCCGTTAACTCGATTTTCGAAGCTAATCCCATTGCGGAAGAACAGGCGGAGACCTTGCAGCATGAATCTTTGTTTAACGATGCGGCTGGTATCGTTATTTTTGACATGGCATTGGCAGCCTATATGTCTGGTCGGTTTTCTATTGAGGCAGCCATTGGGATGTTTGCCTGGGAGTTTCTAGGTGGGCTATTATTTGGTGCTATTATTGGCGTAATCGTCGTCAGTTCAAGACTATTTCTCATTAGGCACAATGACGCAACGCCATTGATTATGGTGTTAATTCAATTGCTAACACCGTTTTTAGTTTATTTGTTAGCTGAGAAACTGGAATTATCTGGCATTTTGGCGGTTGTGGCCGCTGGTCTGGTCCAGGGATCGGAACGAGATAAGTTGGGACTGATCTCATCACGGATGCAGCTAGTGACCAGCAATGTTTGGGAAATTGTCAGTGGTATTTTATCCGGAACGGTGTTCGTACTCTTAGGCTTATCGTTACCAGATGTGATTCGGGCTTTAAATGCCCACACCAACGCTCAGGTGACGATTATTAACTTACTGGTACTGGGACTGTTTCTCTATGCGTTAAAGGGAATTATTCGGCTTTTGTGGACACGCTTTTTACTCAAACGTCGAACAAAAACGGATCATGTTTGGCGCGACAGTTTGGTCATGGCTCTGAGTGGTGCTAATGGTACGATTACACTGTCGCTTGCATTTTCAATTCCAACGATGGTCAATGGTCATCCCTTCATGCTACGAGGACCGTTAATTTTTCTAGCAGCCGTGGTCATTTTAACCAGTTTAATCTTGCCAACGATTTTCGTACCGCTGTTATTACCGAGTCAAGAGTCTGCTCAACCGCAGTTCAAGTGGGTGCGGCGGATGATTCAGGCGGGTATCAGTGATTTGACGGGTGAAAAAGATTATCCGGGTGAAGCCCAGATCGTCATTGACTCCCTTCAACAGCAGTTAATTCTGGATGCTACGCCTAATCTACGAATTGAACGTCAAATAAGACGACAAACGCATAGGGTAGAAAATCAAAAGATTCGGGAAATGTATGAGGCTGGTCAAATCACAAAAGATGAGATGACTTACTACAGCCGGTTTTTGCAGTTAAATCACTTTTCTGCTGATGAAAAAGTTTGGAAAAACGTCTGGTTACGGATTCGCTTTAGTTTGCACATTGGCACCCTTTACAAAGATCTGCACCGGGCTCAAGAAGCCTTCTTAACGGCCCCTATCGCGCTAGAAGAGGTTTATTGGCGAGAACAGTTTGAAAAACACGGTGAAGATATTCTGCCAATTGAAAATGCTGGGTTTGAAGCAGTCATGGCTTATTTAAAACAAAACAGCGGGGAAAACGGCGTCGAGACGAATCTTGTTCGACGTTTCTATCGCACCCGTCACCGACGGATCCGTGGTGGTGATGTTGATCCTAATATGGTTTACCAACTCTTTATGCGTGCGTTTCATGCCGAGTATGAACTTGTGCAGCGAGCCATTGCTAAAGGTGATATCTCTGCGGATCTTGCCGAAAAATTGCAACAACGGATTTCTTTTGATGAAATCACATATATTCAAAATAGCGAATCGTATCGATAAATAAAAGCTTGATATTCAGCTGTGAAATTAGTAACATAATAGATGTAAGCCAGCAGTAGGAGTATTATTTTGGTGGGGCCGGTGATTAGGATTACGATGTTTAGATGAAGTAAGGTCCGTCAGACTGTTGACAGGGGATGATAGCGTGATTGCTTATACATTAAAGATTCGAAATAAGGTGACTACCCGCGATATTGTAGTGACTTATCGAGCTACGGTGGATGGTGAACATAAGGATTTAACTACGGGGTCAATGAAGTTTAATTTGGAAACGGCTAATATTAACTACCTGACAAATAGCAAATTTGTGTTAGGAATCGTTGAAACGGTCATTTTGCGACTTAACCAGGAGTGTCAGCTAGACCGGATCGAAGTCGATCAGTCTGCTAACCGACTTCAGTTGCAGGTGCCCAAACTGACTGAGTTTAGAGCTTACGTTCAATCTCATCATTTGCTGAGCCATGTGGCACAGTCTTGCGTGGCAAATGGGCATCAAGCCATCAACGTGACAATTTCAACACCATTTAAATTAGGATGATTCTTAAATAGCTCACTTCGGTGGGCTTTTAATTTGCCTTATTTATATAAAAATGGAATATCAAAATTTTACCATAATGTATATTCAATGGTTTCCAGCAGTATTCTGTGATGTAATTTATAAAATTTTACATTGAAACGGTGACTCCAACATTTTCGAAGTTGTACCGATTATATTGATAAAAGCTTGTGCTATCAGCTGATAATTGAATTTTGTTTATCGATAGATTAGTGAAAAGATGTACTAATTTGTGCTTTTTTGTTTTATTAACGACTATTTTCGAGGTATAATTCTCAACGTAGAGGTACTTTATATATTTTCTAATTTGTGAACTGTTCTGTTTTTTTTGGAGGAGTAATTGGAGCAGGAAGTATTGCTTATTCTGGCTATCAATAAATTATTTTATTATCGGAGGAATTATTTATGAGAAAATATTGGTTTAAGAAATTATTCGGGGGATTTTTTTTAGTTGTTTTCACGTTGTTGAGTGTGAGTGCTGCGGGGCAGGTTAAAGCTAATGCTTTGGCTGACGGTACATATACAGTACCGGTACTGTCAGTAAAAGACGATGGTACAAATGCACATAGCATGGCACAAGGATTTCTCGGTGATACTGGCAATGTAAACGTTGATAATGGAACTTATGAAGTCTCAGTTCCAATCACTTCCGCAGCTGGTCAAGCTGCTTTAAAGAGTGCACTTGTTGATGGAAAATCAATTTTAGATGGTTCAAGCTTAACTTTCGTATTGCATGACGAGTCTCCTAGCGTTGTAGTTGATTATCATGTAGTTGTGACTGTTCCAGGAGTAACGAAGCCTTTAGTAGATAAGCAGGTTTCAGCGTACGAAACTTTTGATTGGTCGAAAGTCAAAAATATCAATGTCATTGATGATTCAGATAAACAGGAACCGGAAATTAATTCAGATTCCATAAGCTCATCTTTGAGTGATAGTAGCACATCATCAAGTAGCTCATCTTCATCTAAACAAAGTGTTATTAATCCAGGAACTGACAAAATCACTAAATTGAATTACTCAGTTCTTCAGGCGGATAAAAAATCTATCTCTGCAGCCAATCAATACTATACTCACGTTGCCAACATTGAAAAATTAAGCGATGGTTCCTACAAAGTCACCATGCACGTTCAGTATGGTAAAAATTCAGGAATGTCTGCTAAGGGCTTTGTTCCATTAACTGTAAATGGTCAAAAGGTAGCTGATGTCACTTACGGATCAACTGACAAAGACTATACGGCAAGCTTTAGCTTCAATGTACCTAGCCTCGATGCGTTAACGAAATCGCCAGTTAAGGGAACGATTCACGTCTCCGTTCCGACAATGGACATTAGTTCTGACTTTGATATCTTCTATAACTTCACGGGTGCAACTACTTCTGATGGAACTGGAACGACTAATGCTAATAATTCAAGTGCAGCAGAAACACCAAGTAACAGTTCTCAAACATCTGCTAAAGCTTCGACTACCAAAAAGGCAGCAGGTAAATTACCACAAACTAACGACATTCAAAACGCGACTGTCGCAATTGTTGGTGTCATCAGTTTAATCATGATTGTTACAACCGCAGTTTACAGAAGAAACCGTGTTTAATGATGTCGTCAAAGGCCACTCAGGTGGGATTAAACTGAGGTGGTCTTTGTGACGATTAACGGGGAAATATGTAGAAAGTAGGGAGAATATGAAACGAGTGAAATGGTTAGTCGGCTTATTAGCTTTTGCTGCCTTGGGACTGGGGTTAGCGGCCGGCAGCACAATGGCTCAAGCAAAATCGCTTAATTATCAGGCGTTAAAGTACAATACCAACCAGACATCCATGGCCAGTGGTTACTTTGTTAAACCGGCCAGTGTGAAAGTCGTTCACCATAAGTACGTGGTGACCATGCACATTCGAACGGCTAAGAAGCTGACGTCGTATCCTGTTAAGGTGCTCTCAGTGAATGGCGGATCACCTCAGAATGTTCGTCGGGTAAAGGATCGTGCTGGGAATTCAAACTTGTATTATTCATTTAGCACAACTAATTTAAAGAAACGAATTAACGCAAAGCTGGCAATCAACGTGCCTAAGGTATATAAAGCCACCCATCTGATTTCGTTCAAATTCAGTACTAATGGGTTACCCAGTTTAAAAGGTAAGGCGGCTGTCACTGCCGCTACAGCCAAAGTGACGGGTGCGTCCACCGCCAAAACCAGCCAACCAGCTAATGACAGTAAGTCTACTAGCGGCCATGATGTCAATTCGTTGGCTCACAATAAACAGGAAAAGCAAAACGGTGAAAACAAGGCAACCAGTCATAAGCCAACTGTTGATTCATCTTCTGTAACAAGCAAGGCGTCTAGTGAAAGTGCGGCCAAGGCTTCATCCACTCAGCCGCAAACCACTTCTGCAGACAAAAAAGATCACAGTAATCCGTCATCGCGAATGCCATTCTTGATTGCTGGCGTGGTGGTCATTGCGGTGGTGGTTCTTGGTGGTAGTTTAATTGTCATGAAAAAGAAGGAATAGGGGGCGCCAATTTTGAAATCGCCAAGACGAACAGCTTTGATCGTCGTCATCGTGTTGCTGATTGTAGGGGGATTTGGTGGCTTCTTTGCGAACCGACAGCTAGCTAAAAAACATCATCAAGAGCGAATTGTGGCGACTACCTATGCCGTGGTGCAAATTGCTGATCGATTAAAACTGCCATTGGTAGGTGTACCGAATACAGCCAATAAACTGCCGGAAAGGTACAAGAACGTCACTAAAATTGGCAGTCCGATGAATCCTAGTGCGGAAAAAATCGCTTCGGTAAAACCCACGGCTGTCTACAGTGTGACGACGTTGAAGGATCAGTTTGGTAAATCATTTAAACAGCAGCACATCAAACCCTACTTTTTGAATTTGCAAAGTGTCAGTGATTTACAGCACGTGGTGACAACCATGGGTAATCAATATGGCCGTAAGGGTGAGGCTAAGACTGCCAATCGAGAAATTAATCAAGCCATTTCTAAGGCTAAACAACGTGCAAACCATCACCAACAACCACGGGTACTCGTGCTGATGGGATTGCCCGGTGCCGGTTATATGATTGCGACTAACCGCTCTTATGTCGGTAATCTAGTCGAATTGGCGGGCGGGAAGAACGTTTTTACTTCCAAGGATCAAGAGTATGTCCAGCCTAGTGATGAAGCCATCCAAAAGGCAGAGCCTCAAGTTATTTTGCGCCTTGAACACGCCATGCCTAAAATGGTGACGGAACAGTTTAATAGTGAGTTTAAATCTCAATCATTTTGGCGACAGACGCCTGCAGTCCAGTCAAAGCGTGTATACGATTTACAAGAACCCGACTTTGACGCCACGGCTAATATGCACGCAGCAAGGGCGTTAGGCGAAGTGTCCCAGTGGTTGTATCCGGGGAGTAAATAAGATGGTAAAGGAACGCATCGCTTACATTTTTATCTGTATCGCCCTTATCGTTACCGCTATATTGACCTTAATGTTAGGCACACAGGATTATTCGGTGAGTCAACTTTGGCAAGCATTGATGGGAAATCATCCCGAAATCCTGACAACGGTGTTGAATTTTCGGCTGCCTAGAATTTTAGCGGCAATGCTGGCAGGCGGAATGCTGGCATCGGCTGGTGCAATTAGTCAGGCGGTTTTTCGTAATCGGTTGGCCGACCCAACCATTTTAGGGGTGACTAGTGCTGGGGAGCTGTTCATGCTGCTGGGTGGGATGTTACTGCCTGCTTTTAGTTTTCAAAAACAGTTATTTGCGCTCATAGGTGGTTTGTTTGCCTTCGTATTATTAGCCAACCGAAAAACCTTACGGCAACCGTACCAGCTAATTATCGTTGGTGTGGCACTGAACCTGACGTTTATGGCATTAACGCAATTATTCACCAAAGGGATCAACGTTGGTACCTCATTAGGATTTAACGGCATTACCTGGTCGTCAGTTTACGTGCTATTAATCACCGGATTCGTGGGGTTAGTCGCCGTTTTGCTGATGGCGCCGTGGGCCAATGATCTCAAGTTGCCGGATGAACAGCTATCTTCAGTTGGTGTTCCCGTCACTGCTATGCGGTTAGGCCTACTGGCGTTAGTCGTTTATCTGTCAGCTGATGTGACTGCCGACGTAGGGACGATTCCGTTTATTGGCATTATTGTGCCAAACGTTGCCCGGTATTTTGTTGGTCATGATTATCAAACGATTTTGCCGTTTTCAATGCTGAGTGGTGCTTGGCTGTTACTTGTGGTGGATACCATTGGCCGCATCGTGGTTCTTCCCAGTGAAATTTCGGCTGCAACCATTATGGCAATTATTGGTGGTCCGTTCTTGATTATTTTGGTTCAAAGAGGGGGATTCCATGGAATTAAAGCACGTTAATTATGGGTACCCAGGTTCAGAACAATTAATTAAAGATTTTACGGCCACGGTACCCAATGGGAAAATTCTGTCGATCATTGGTCAAAACGGTGCCGGCAAATCAACTTTGCTTAAATTACTGATGGGGTCTGTCTCACCAGATACCGGAACGGTTGAATTGGACGGCCAGTCGATTGAAACGTTATCGAATCGACAACGAGCAGCAAAAATTGCGCTGGTCAGTCAGCAACACCAAGTTTACGATGAGATGGCGGTTAAAGAAGTGGTCAAAACGGGACGGTTGCCGTTTCATTCACTATTGGCCACTATTCCTGACGATGAAGTTCAGCCATTTCTGAAAATCGTCGACTTGGCGGATGCCATGAATCGGCCCTTATCGTCGCTTTCTGGTGGTCAGCAACAACGGGTATGGTTGGCTGCAGCGCTGGCGCAGGAACCACAGTATCTGTTTTTAGACGAGCCCACAACGTATCTGGATATTCGATACCAGAATGAGTTAATGGGGTTGATCCAGAGGTTAAACGCAGAGCAGCGGATTACAGTGGTGATGATTTTACACGATATCAATCAGGCGTTGAAAGTGAGTGACCAGCTTTGGCTCGTTAAATCAGGCCAACTTGTGGAAGCAGGAGCGGCCGACGTAATGCTAAATGAGCAACTATTAAGCGATGCCTTCGAACTGCCAGTAAAAATTGTGAATATCGAAAAATATGGCCCATATGTGATTCAATTAACGGCCTCGTAGCGGTGCAAACCGCTTTTTTTGTCCCAATTTTCCAAATCCATTGGCAAGCACGTGAAATTATAGTTAAATATGGTTATAACTGTTGGCATACAGTGACTAATTTTGAGAGAAGAGGTTGGTTCAACTTGAAAGAGATGAGACTTAGTTCCGCGTACGTGGTGGCCGCTATGAGCGTGTTGATTGCGATGCAAGTGGTTTTGGGAAGCTTTTTATCGATTCAGTTTTTAATCACCAAAATTACGTTTTCATTTGTGGTGACTGCTATTATGGCACGCTTGTTTCCGCCAAAATTAACGGCTGCTGCAACAACCATGTCGAGCTTGATTGGTATGCTATTATTTCCTAAATTTAGTTTTTTCTTCGGCTTTCTTATCACGGCTGGTTTGACCGGTTATACGTTCGGTAAACTTTTTTATCAAAAACCGGTTAGACTATGGCGAATCGTGCTGGCCTCATTCATCGTGACCATGGGATGGAACTTACTTCTAAATAGTCTCTGGCTTCACATCATGTACGGCATGACGTGGAACATGCTGTTTGCAACCCGGGTTCCGCAAGAATTAATTTCATTTGTGATTTACAGTGTTCTGATTTCAGTGGTCTTTAAGGCAGTTCCCATTGACCGCTTTACAAAATAGATTAGGAATTGGCCATTGGCAGTGAATAGAAGTGAAGATAGTTGACTTTAACTTCTTAAACGGGCATACTACCCGCATTAATTGGGGGTGATGGACTTGATAGCAATACTGATTGGATTGGTGATTGGGATTGGCCTGCCAATGCAGACCAGTATTAATTCGCGCTTAAGAGCAGCGTTAGGATCACCGTTTTTAGCTTCTTTGGTGTCATTTGGAATCGGCACCGTTTTTCTGGCCATCATGACGCTCATCGACCACCGTAGCTTATTGATCAGTGGTTCTTTGATTGGCACGCAGCCTTTTTGGTTGTGGTTAGGTGGCCTGCTAGGTGTGATCTATCTTACCGGCAATATTATTTTGTTCCCCAAATTGGGCAGTGTCCAAACCGTTATTTTTCCAGTATTAGGGCAGATACTTGCGGGAATCATGATAGATGATTGGGGCTTGTTTTATTCCCCAGTGAGCCCATTAACCATCGTACGAGGACTTGGTGCCTTATTGGTGCTTTTTGGTGTCATGGTCACGGTTGCTGGTAATAGCTGGATGGAACGGATTACCGGTCAAGCCGGATTGGAGACTGTCACTGAAGAAACACCTCAATCAGCTCATTTGATGATCTGGCGGTTGTTTGGTGTATTGGCAGGAATCCTGAGTGCGACTCAAACTGCTGTGAACGGTCATCTAGGGGAAGTTTTAGGATCTAAAATTCAGGCTGCATACGTGTCATTTCTGATTGGTACCATCACGTTGATTGTAATCGTATTGGTAGTGAGACCAAGATTGCAATTTCAGCGAGATAACGGTCATACACCTTGGTGGATGTGGCTTGGTGGCATCCTTGGTGCGTTATTCGTCTTAGGCAATGTCTATCTGGTGCCGATTATTGGAACTGGTTTTGCCGTGATTATTGTTTTGATTGGTTTAATGATCGGAAGTCTGCTGATCGACCAGTTTGGCTGGCTGTCTTCCGAGAAAAACCCAGTGACGTTACTGCAAATTGGTGGGTTGCTGATTATGATTGTTGGCGTAATGGTTATCCGAATTTTGTAAACTAAAAGGGCCTTGGAAAAATTCCAAGGCCTTTTTGCTTTAGCTATTGCTATTCAGCATTGTGCCGATTCCGAACCACGCTATGACGATAACCATAGCTGAAGTAGAATACTAAGCCGATTGCCAGCCAAATGAAGAAGGCAATCCAAGTGAATGATTTCAATTCCAACATTAATGTGACGCAAAGAATAAATGAAACAACTGGTAAAACGGGATAGAAAGGTACCCGGAAAGCTGAATCAAGTTCTTTGAATTCGGGGTTTCGACGTAAGAAGACGATACCAATGGAAACCATCGCGAAAGCAAATAACGTCCCAATGTTCACCAATTCAGTAATCTTATCGATTGGAATGACGCACGCAAAGAAACTGCCCAAGATACCAAACAGCCAAGTATTAGTGACTGGTACATGACTTTTTGGACTCAAACGGCTGAATGCGCGTGGTAACAGACCATCACGACTAATAGCAAAAACTAGTCGTGTGCCACCATATAAGAACACCATTAACACGGTGGTCATCCCAATAACAGCCCCCAGAGAAACAATTCCTGAGACCCAGTTTTGATGGATGAAATGAAGGGCATAGGCAACGGGATCGGCAACGTTTAAGTTTGTGTACTTTACCATGCCAACTAAAACGAGTGACAACGCAATGTAGAGTACTGTGGCGATGACCAGAGAGCCGATAATGCCAAGCGGGACGTTCTTCTGTGGGTTTTTGACTTCTTCTGCCGCAGTTGAAACGGCATCAAACCCAATGTAAGCGTAGAAAGCAACCGCTGCACCTGAAACAATGCCTTTCATACCAAATGGTAAGAAAGGATGGTAGTTCTCTGGGCGAACGTAGAAAACACCCACGACAATAAATAAAATAATTACGATGATTTTCAAAATAACCATGATAGCGTTGATTTGTGCTGACTCACGGACACCACCAATTAGTAAGAATGAAAGCAGCATGATGATGATAAAGGCGGGTAAGTCAAAAAACGCGTGCGGCATTCCAGCAGTTCCGTATGCTGCACGAAGCGCCTCTGGCAGATACCAGTGAAACCCTGCTAAGATGTTTTGAAAGTACGATGACCAACTTGCTGCAACCGCTGAAACGGAGAATAAATATTCTGAGACCAATGCCCAGCCTAATATCCAGGCAATAAATTCCCCGAAAACAGCATATATGTATGTATATGCACTACCAGCTAGTGGAATAGTCGACGAGAATTCAGAATAGCATAACGCAGCCAGGGAACAAACAACGGCGGCTACGACAAATGAAAGAAATGCACCAGGACCGGCATACTTTGCTGCAATGATACCGGGCGTGATGAAGATGCCGGCGCCAACAATTGCGCCAACTCCCATTGTGATTAGACTAAAAGCTGTTAAGGATTTTTCCAACCCTGTTTTCTTATAAAGATCGGTCTTGATATCTTTACGAAGGAAAAGGGTAGAAGCCCTCTTTTTCTGACTCATTTTCAAACTCCTTTCATGAATGAATAAAATGTAAAAAATTGAATATAATGTCCTATTATACATCAAACTCTAATGAAAAGTGAGTTTAAATGAGAAATGCTTAATAAGTTAACTTTCACGGACTCATAATGATCAAAAAACAACTATTAACCTTGTGATTTATATCAAGATGTTATAGAATGCAATGAGTGAGGTTACCACGGTAACCCAGTTCGATGATAAAAGAAGAGTAGTCAGGTCATTAGTTCACAGCGAGTTTGGGGCGATGGAAGCCAAGCAGCTAATCCGATGAAGCGCGCTTTTTAGAATAACATTTTTATAAGTTGAGTGGATAGTAATATCAACAAGAGTGGTACCGCGGGTAGTCTCGTCTCTTACAGTATTTATTTATTGTAGGAGAGGGACTTTTTTTATGCCCTAGGTTCTCATTAGTCGGTTATAACTGCAGTCATAATTTAATAGGTGAGGAGTTAATTTCATGGATTACAAACAATTTGTCGCTGATACGTTAGCACCAGCATTAACGGATGTCCTTTCAGCTGAGGATATTTACCAAAAAATCGAACGGCCTAAGGATACGAGCAAGGGTGATTATGCCTTCCCAGCATTCACATTAGCCAAGACTTTCAAAAAGGCACCTCAGCAGATTGCTGCTGATTTGGTTGAAAAAATTGATACTAGCAAATTTGAAAAGGTCGAAGTCGCGGGTCCTTATCTGAACTTCTTCTTGGATAAAACGGCTTTCAGCGTTCAAGTGTTGAATGATGTTTTAACTCAGGGTGCCGATTATGGTCAGAACCAATCTGGCAATAACGGTAATGTGCCGATTGACATGTCATCACCTAACATTGCTAAGCCAATCTCAATGGGTCATTTACGTTCAACAGTGATTGGTAATTCAATTGCCGAGATTCTAAGAAAGAACGGTTATAACCCAATCAAAGATAATCACTTGGGTGACTGGGGAACTCAATTTGGTAAGTTGATCACTGCTTACTTGAAGTGGGGTAACGAAGAAGATGTTAAGAAGGACCCAATCACTAATCTGGTGAAGTATTACGTTAAGTTCCATAAAGAAGACGTGGAGCACCCAGAATTGGATGACGAAGCACGTGAATGGTTTAGAAAACTGGAAAATGGTGACGAAGAAGCACACCATCTCTGGTCATGGTTCCGTGACGAATCACTGAAGGCCTTCAATGCGATTTATGATAAGTTGGGGGTTAAATTCGATACCTATAACGGTGAAGCTTTCTATAACGACAAGATGCAAGCTGTTATTGATACTTTGAAAGAAAAGGGCTTACTGAAAGAATCACAAGGTGCCCAAGTCGTTAATCTTGAAAAGTACGATTTAAACCCAGCTTTGATTTTGAAGAGTGATGGGGCTTCACTATACATCACACGTGATATCGCTACGGCGGTTTACCGGGAAAATACTTATCACCCAGCGATGAACCTTTACGTTGTTGGTTCTGAACAAACTTATTACTTTAAACAATTAAAAGCTGTCCTGATGGAAATGGGTCTGCCTTCCGCTAAGGATCTGCACCACATTCCATTCGGTTTGATTACCGTTGATGGTAAGAAACTTTCTACCCGTTCTGGTCGGATCATTTTACTGGATGCAGTCTTAGATGACGCCATCGATATGGCTAAAAAACAGATTGCCGCTAAGAATCCTGATTTGCCAAACAAAGATGAAGTTGCCAAACAAGTTGGTGTCGGTGCCATCATCTTTGGTGATTTGAAGAACGAACGGATGAACAGTATCGACTTCAATCTTGAAGAACAGTTGAAGTTCGAAGGGGAAACTGGCCCTTACGTTCAGTATGCTCATGCTCGTGCTGAAAGTATTTTACGGAAAGCCACTGATGTTACCATTTCAACAGATGGTGCCAAGATTTCTGATCCAGAAGCTTGGGAAACAGTAAAAGCATTAGCTGACTTCCCTGATACGGTGGTTGAAGCCTTAAAGGAATTTGAACCTTCAGATATTGCTAAGTACGCCATTCGTTTGGCTAAATCATTTAACAAGTACTATGCACACTCTAAGATTTTAGCTGACGATGCAGAAAAGCCTGCTCGTTTAGCGTTAGTTAAGAGTGTTTCAACTGTGCTGAAAGAATCACTGCGTTTGTTGGGTGTTCAAGCACCAGATGAAATGTAATTTGGAATCGTGAGTGTGTGACGTAACTCGGGAGATTCTAGAGTTTTTAACACAAATAACGCGTATTTCGGTGAACTTGCCGGAATGCGCGTTATTTGGCTTTAAATGGCCGGAATCTGAGTTGTGGCGCATAATTAGGCTATATCAATAATATGAACAAAAGAAAATTGATTTGATAATGCCATTTAAAAAGAATTGCAATCCTCAGCGATATAGATCTTTGTCCCGACGTATTTTTTCACAATCGGCTTGATAAGCGCTTGCAGATGGGTTTATAATTCGTGTTAAATTGTGGGCGTAACATTAAAAAAATATTAACTTCTAAATAAAGTGTCGTTAATTCTAACCATAGAATTCCTGCATTAATATTAATTATGTTGGCGAAGGCTTTGGTACTATTAGCGAATTTTAAATGTCATGGGGTTAATTTATATTCCAATTTATGCTCACTTTGAATAGTTATTTAAAATTGAGCTTTCTTTTCTTTTTTCATTTTGTTATAATAATCACGTATTATACAGTAAGGGGGCTGCATTAGGATGAAGAAAAGTATTCGTCAATCACGGATTGAACAATTGATCAATCAGTATCCGATTGGTACACAAGAAGACCTAATGCGTCATCTAAATGAAATTGGGATTAAGGCGACGCAAGCAACAATCTCGCGTGATATTCGTGAGATGCAGGTTGTCAAAGCCCAGGATGGCCATGGACACTTGCGTTACACAATTTTCAAACCCGGAAATAAATCAGAAGAAGAACACTTGCGCGAGACCATTAATGAAGTCGTGATCGGCTTGACTCAGATTGAGTTTATGAATGTGATCAAAACGCTGCCAAGTAATGGCAATCTGTTAGCTGCAATTTTAGATGATTTAAAATTACCTGAAGTTGTCGGAACATTAGCCGGTCATGATACGATTTTAGTGATTAGTCCAAATGCTGATGTTGCTCAGCAGTTGAACGAAGAAATTGCCAAAAACATGAATCCTGACATTGTGCACTAACATTTTGCAGGTATAAAGAAAACACGCTGATTCTGGCGTGTTTTTTGTTTGTTTAAGCTCCGTTAAAAATTGACGGCTTTTTCAGCCATCTTTATATAATATGATAGAATTAAAAGTGCAAATCTTTTACTTGTTGAGGGAAACGAATGAATAATAATCGGGGAAATTCATCAAAACAGGGCTTTAGAGCTTGGTTATCACCATATTACCAAGTCTTTAAACGACATCTAGGTAAATTTTGGCATCGCTATCAGTTAACACGATGGCTCATTGTCGTTATCCTAACATTAGTCTTTATCGTTAGTGCGACGTTGACTTTTCAAGCAAAGACGGCGAATGTTGGTAACCTAAAGGCTCAGTTGGAAAAAACTACGTATATTTACGATAAGAGTAATCACAAAGCAGGCTCACTGTACGCTCAGAAAGGAACGTATGTACCACTGAGCAAGATTTCGCCAAACGTTCAAAAGGCGGTGATTTCAACGGAAGACCGTAACTTTTATCATGAGTATGGTTTCTCCGTGAAGGGCATCGCACGGGCGTTTTATTTGTTAGCTAAAAATAAACTGCTTCATCGCGACTATATTAGCGGTGGGGGGAGTACATTAACCCAACAGCTGGTGAAGAACGCCTTTTTGACCCAGGAACAAACGATGACACGGAAGTTAAAGGAAATTTTTCTGGCCATTGAAGTTGAAAACGTATATTCCAAACAGGATATTCTTTCCATGTATTTGAATAATGCTTACTTTGGCAACGGTGTGTGGGGAGTTCAGGATGCTGCACACAAATATTTTGGAACGAATGCGGCGAGTTTAACAGTTCCCCAGTCAGCCGTTTTAGCGGGGATGCTGACCTCGCCAAGTGGGTTTAACCCGATTGATCATCCACAGGCTTCTAAAGATCGCCGTAACGTGGTACTGGGGCTAATGGCTCAGACGGGTGCTATCACGAGCTCACAGGCGGCAAGTTATCAGCAAACGCCGTTAACCACAGCGGATACGTATCAGTATAAGGATTCGTACCGTTATCCTTATTACTTTGATGCGGTCATTGATGAAGCAATCTCTAAATATGGGTTAACTGAATCAGATATTATGAATCACGGGTATAAAATTTATACTTATTTGGATCAAGATTATCAGTCTAGTTTGCAAACCAACTTTAAGAGTGACTACCTCTTTCCTCAAAATGCTGCTGATGGCACCAAAGTTCAAGCAGCATCAGTGGCCATTAACCCGAATAACGGTGGTGTGATGGCAGTTGTCGGTGGTCGGGGCAAGCATGTGTTCCGGGGCTACAACCGCGCCACACAGGTTAAACGGCAGCCGGGGTCAACCATCAAACCATTGGCAGTTTATACGCCAGCGCTTGAGAACGGCTATTTCTACGACTCGGAACTGCAAAACAAGAAGACGTCGTATGGGAGTAATCATTACACGCCTAAAAACTATAACAACGTGTATACCGGTAAAATGCCGATGTATGAAGCGCTAGCAAACAGTGTGAACGCACCGGCAGTCTGGCTGTTAAATAAAATTGGTGTCAATAAGGGTTACGATTCCGTCAAAAGATTTGGTATCCCGGTGACAAAGTCAGATAAGAATTTGGCGTTAGCGCTGGGTGGCTTGAGTAAAGGGGTTTCACCTCAGGAGTTGGCGGGGGCGTACACGGCCTTTGCCAATAATGGGACACGAACCGATACGCACTACATCCGCAAAATCGTGGATGCTTCTGGCAATGTCATCGTGGATAATCCTAAAGTTTCGACCCATAAAGTGATGTCGCCTAAGGTTGCTAAGCAGATGACCAGTATGATGCTGGGTGTATTCAACAGTGGAACTGGTGTCGATGCCAAGCCATACGGGTATTCGGTGGCCGGTAAAACGGGCAGTACTGAAGCCGACGACACCGGGGACGGCGATGCTACCCGTGATAAATGGATCGTGGGTTATACGCCAGACGTTGTTTTGACGACTTGGGAGGGCTTTGACAGCACGAACAAGGATCACCATTTGGAGAACTTAAGTGGCACGGGAGTTGGCCCACTGTTTAAGACTGAGATGGAAGAAATTTTGCCGTATACTAAACAAACCAAATTTGATACGCAGGATGCATCTACCTTAGCGAAGGCCTCGAAGTCAGATAATAATTTCTGGGATAACGTCCAGCAGGGCGCTGGAAGTGTTGGTGATCAGATTCAGCAGGGAGCGAATAACGCTGCGAACACTGTCAAAAAGTGGTGGCAGAGTACGTTTGGACAATAGCGTGTGTAAGTTAAGGCGCTTAGAGACCGTAGTATAGTGAAGGCCTCTGCCGCATGAAACAGGTTTAAGCTAGATAAAAACTCACCCTCAAACCCGCACAGCCGTCTTTCCCCGTCTATCATTTCATGATACAATATGAAAGTATTGAAGACAGGAGGATGCTTTTTATGGCAGACATTTTAAAAACCGCTGGTGAGTTACGCGACGAACTAGCTAGTTCTGATGAATTCACAGCTTTACAAAATTCTTATAACACGATGAAGGCTGATGCAGAGGCTTATGACTTGTTCAAACAATTCCAGGGACTGCAATTGAAGTTACAGCAAAAGCAGATGCAGGGCCAACAGCCTGATGAAGATGAAATGAAACAGGCACAGGACCTTGCTGGTAAGGTTAGGGACAAGGACGCCATTAAAGATTTGATGGAAAAAGAAAAGGACGTCAATCAGCTATTGGCTAAATTAAACAGCGAAATCACAAAACCAATCCAGGCCCTGTACGAAAACTAAAACAGGCGTTTAATCGTTGGTTAATAGATCAAAAACGTCGAAGAATTTTTCTTCGACGTTTTTTTAGGAGTTGAGTAGAGTGAAATTTATCCATGCGGCGGATCTACATCTAGACAGTCCTTTTGAAGGCTTACAACGTTTACCCAAAGCACTGTGGCAGCAAATTCACGAAGCGCCTTTTAATGCTACCAAAACAATGGTGAATGATGCAATCGAACAAAAAGTGGATTTCGTTTTATTGGTGGGTGACTTATTTGACCGTGAGACTCAGAGTATCCAGGCACAGGTGTTTTTGAATGAACAATTGCAACGGCTAGTAGATGCCGGCATCGCTGTTTTTGTTTCTTTCGGTAACCACGATTATTTGACAGAGGACCGACAGCTTGTCTTACCGGATGGCGTCAATGTTTTTGGTGGTGACGTCACCACCAAAATGCTGACTACCGCAGATCATACGCGAGTGGCAATCAGCGGGTTTAGTTACACTGATCGCTGGCTGGAACAAGATGTTGTGCCGGAATTTCCAGAACGTGGTACCGTTGACTTTCAAATTGGTATGCTGCACGGTGCGATGAAGCAGGGCAGTACCAACCACTACGCACCGTTTACAGTCAGCGAACTATCAGCGACTCATTACGACTACTGGGCATTAGGCCATATACATAAACCTGACGTGTTAGCTGAACGACCGCCCGTGATTTACGCCGGTACCATTCAAGGCCGTCATAAACTTGAAACGGGTGAACACGGTTATCAGCTAGTAACGACGCAAGGGAATAATTTGCAACGCCAATTTGTGCCGGTTGACCAAGTACGTTGGTCCTCGCTAACGTTGCCAGTGAACGAGGATACAACAGATACCAGTTTAATTAAATCGGTTGAAACAGTTTTGATGCAGCAACAATCAGATGTTTTTGAATTAATAGATTTAAGACTAACTGGCATTGAAACACTGTCCGCTAGTATGCTGAGCCGGTTAAACGATGGCACGTGGCTGGAACGGTTTGATCAAACTCAGAAAAAAAGTTATCGAGAATCCAGAGCGTGGGTCTATGAGGTAAATGTTTTACCAACTGATCAGCCAGTGCAGTATGCAAAATTAGACGCAAGCTATTGGCAAAAAGCCCAAGAAACCGTATTTACACAAGACAACGTGGAAATGACTGCTGGCAAATTAATGCAGTATGCGTTCATTGCGAACCATCTGCATGACCCGAAAACCACGGCTTATTTGACTGATCGGGCTAAAAACGAATTGTTAGCCCAATCTCGTTTGGAGGAAGAAAACGATGCAGATCAAGACGATTAAAATCTACGGGTTCGGTAAGTTTCACGATACAACCATTGACCTGTCGAAGCGGTTTTCACTCCTGTATGGTGAAAATGAAGCCGGAAAATCGACTTTAGTTGCCTTTATTTCCAGTATGTTGTTCGGTTTTGAAACAGCGAAGCACCGCTATGCCATGTATCGGCCTAAGCAAGGTTCGCAGTATGGCGGTGAACTTTATTTTAACCATGGTCAAAGTGATTATTGGTTGAAACGAGTGGCAGGTACTCACGGTGGCAAGGTGACTTTTCGTAATCTGACTACTGATACTTCCTTGTCCAACGATGACCTCTTGCAGTTATTACAACCCTTAAATAAGGAATTGTTTTACCAAATTTTTTGTTTTGGTGAACAAGAGCTGCAAGCTGTCTTTAACTTAAACCGTTTTGATTTGGTGAAACGGATTCAGCGAATTGGGGCTATTGGCAGTGAAAACTGGATTGGATTAACGCAAGAACTGACCGCATCAGCAGGCGAGTTATATAAACCTCGTGGCCGAGTTCAACCACTAGTACGCTTATTACAGGAAAACGATGAACTGACGGCTAAAATCGAAACCGCTAAAGCTCAGTTCCAACAGTATCAGACATTACAAGACGATGAGCAAGAAACGGCTCAACAACTGTCAGAAATTCAAAATCAACTGGAAATACTCAGAGATCAGCAGAATCAATACCAACGTTTGATTAGACTATATCCGCAATACCAGCAACTGAAAAATAGTTCGCCAGTTCAATCGACGACGTTAATTAATAGTACGGATTGGCGGAAGGCTACTCAGCTGTCAACGGCGATTAGACAAATGAAGCAGGATTTAGTTGCTCAAGCAGAAACGATTCAGCAGCAACGTCAGGAACATATACCAAGCGAAGCACAGCAATTTTATACCAGTCATCAACAGCAAATTGATCAGTTGGGTACCCAGATGTCGGCAATGGTGCAATTGGAACGCCGACAGCAGCAAAATGAAAGTCAACTGGTGGCTGTAAATCAGCAACTAGAAAAACTCAATCAGCAGTATGGAACTTCATTGGCGCACCTTAGAGTGCTGACACCTAGTGAACAGCAACAAATTGAAGGCTTATTTGATCAACAGCAACACCTAAGTATTCAGCGGGATTCCCGTGCGGACCAGCGGCTGGAACACCAAAAAACGTTCGAACAGTTGCGACAGCAAGCAGATAAAGAGTCGACTTCTGGCATGGACCTTAAGTGGTTGATTGGTGGGGTAGGTGTGGTATTGGTTGCTTTGTTCGCCTTAAGTGGTGTGATGCGGACAATCGGTGGCATTATTGGTATGCTGATCGCCGCGTACGGGATTTTCAAACCGATTATCTCGGGAAATCAGCAATCCGCCATTGATTCTCAGATGGCGCTGCTGTCAGCTCAGTTAGATCAGGATCGGCAGCAATTAGCGAGCTTAGATCAGCAACTGATAGATGCTGATGCGCAAATCACGCAGTTTGGTGCTGAAAAACACCTGCAAGGTTTTGCGCCAGAACGGTGGCTTGATCTGCAGGCTGATATTGGTCAGTTTCAAACTGCCAGTGCTCAGCAAATTCAGCTTCAGGAACAGCAAAACCAGGTCAATCAAAGTATTCGCGCCTTTTTGGCACAGTGGCAATTTGCTGGTGAAATTATTAGTTTGGGGGGCAGCAATGCCTATCAATTACAGCAAATTAGTCAGTTCTTATCCGAAAGAAGAGATGAGAGTCAAAAACTGCATTGGGCAAATGAGACGCTGACTGCAAGTACGCAACGGCAAGAAAAGCTTCAGCAACAGCTAAACGAACAGCAGACTGCCCTGAAACAATTATTGGCACAATACCACCTTGCAACCTTTGCTGAATTTGAACAGCAGTATCAGCAAGATCAGGTCATTGCTGATCAGACTCAGCAACTAAGCGTTTTGAACGCTCAACTGACACAGGTAGACCGGGAAATCTTGAGAAAGACTGCTTCTCAATCAGCTTTGGAGCAGTTTAGTGAAAAAATTCAAACAGAATTTGTCATTAAGCAGCAAAAACAAGCCGAATTGCTGAGTCAATCTAGTCAGCAGCATTATCAGCTTGAACGGTTGGCATCCAGTGACAAGTATCAGAATTTACTTCAGCAACAGGCGGATTTACAGTCGGAGATTCTTTCATTAACCGATGACTGGTTAACTAAGAAGCTTCTGATCAACTGGATCGATCAAACGTTAATTAATGCTTCGCAGGGACGCCAACCCCAAATTATTAAGGTGGCGGAACAGTTCTTCCAAGAATTGACGGGAGGTCGTTACAGGCAAATTATCTTTACTGATCAGACGGTTCAGGTCACTCGTCATGACGATTTAACCTTCGACGTGGGTGAATTATCCAGTGGTACAGCTGAACAGCTATACGTGGCGTTACGGTTCGCGTTTACCAAGGTAATGGCTGATGTGATCGCCATGCCAATTATCATTGATGATGCTTTTGTGAACTTTGATCGCCAACGCACACAAGCAGCGTTGACAATGCTCAGGGCATTGGCTCAAATAAGCCAGGTTGTTTATTTAACAGCAAACTACGATAATCTTAGATTGGTGGATGATAGTGAAGTCTATCGTCTGGATGCTGGAAAGTCGGTTTGAAAAACTGTAGAATTAGTTTAAATAAGGGGGATTAACCATGGCAGAAAAACAATTAATGGCTTATGCAGTTGGCGAACAGATGAATCTAATGGCACTCCTGAAAAATGTGAACGTTCGAGTAGCTAAAAACGGCAAGCAGTACCTTGATTTGACCTTCGAAGATCAGTCGGGTGAGATCACGGGTAAGTTTTGGGATGCCAGCGCTGCTGATATTGAACGTTATCAGGCAGGGCGCGTGGTTCGACTGGCAGGTAAGCGAGAGAATTATCAGGGTTCCCCACAAGTTAAGATTGGTTCTCTAAGGTTGGCTAACGCTGATGAGCCGAATGATCCCAGTGAATTTGTGGTTCACGCACCAATGAAAGCTAGTGAAATGGAAGATGAACTTAACCAGGTGGTTTTTGAGATCACTAACCAGGTTTGGAATCGCATCGTTCGTTATTTGATTGCCAAGCATCGTGATGATTTCTTCACGTATCCGGCTGCCAAACATAATCACCACGCATTTCAAGGTGGACTTGCTTACCACACGCTTTCAATTCTGCGGTTAGCGCACAGCGTGGTTAACCAGTACCCATCGATCAACGCACCGTTACTTTATGCAGGTGCTATTTTGCATGATCTCGGCAAAGTGATTGAATTGTCTGGTCCCGTTTCCACTCAGTATACGGTAGAGGGAAATCTGCTGGGACATATCAGTATTGTTGATGGTGAAATCGTGTCCGCCTGCAATGAACTAAAGTTTGATTTAAATAACGAAGACGTGGTTTTGCTCAGACACATGATTTTAGCTCATCATGGTCTGTTAGAATACGGTTCACCAGTTCGACCTCGTCTATTAGAAGCTGAAATATTGCACCAATTAGATGAATTAGACGCTTCAATTATGATGGTCACTAGCGCTGTCGAGAATACGACCCCAGGTGAATTTGGTGAACGGTTGTTTGCCATGGACGGTCGTTCGTTCTATCGACCAAACTCACCGCAGACTGGCAATCAAGAAGAGTAAAAATAAACCAAAATAAAAAGGGTTGAAATCCTGATTTTCATCAGGCATTTCAATCCTTTTTTAATTCATCGATTAACACGGAGAATTACTTACTACTCTTTGATGAGCTGCTTGAAGTCAAGTAGTCAGCAAGAACGTTTTGTAATTGACTGTCCTTAATTGAAACGTTACCCTTCTTGAGCACTTTAGAAACAACGCTCTTCAAGGTTGCGCTATCGTTCATACGCTTGTCGTAGATTTGGTTCTTCAATTCAGTTTCATGTTGCTTGTAAGTACCCTTACCAGGGTTGCTGTCCATCTTGATGACGTGGTAGCCATAAGAAGTCTTAACAGGGGTAGTGGTGTACTGGTTAGTCTTCAGCTTGAAGGCAGCCTTCTTGAAGGTTGAGTCAAGTTGCGTATCAGTGTTATCAAATGCATCTAACTTACCACCCTTGTTCTTAGTGGCACTGTCAGTAGAGTACTTCTTAGCTAATGAAGCGAAGCTCTTACCATCTTTCAACTGCTTGATAACATTTTCAGCGGTTGACTTCTTAGAAACTAAGATATGAGAAACAGTGACTTTTGGTTGGTAACTCTTAAATTGTTGCTTGAGTTGTGCATCGGTAACTTTAGTATCAGCCTTAACAGCTTCCTTCAAAAGTAAGTTACTTTTGATTTGCTGCTTTAATTGAGAAGCAGTCATACCACTTTGCTGAAGGACACTACTAAACGATGAACCATATTGTTTCTTATAACTGTTGTATTCTTTGGTAACATCTGAATCCTTTACTTTGCTACCAAATTGCTTATCAAGAACTTTGTTCAAGATCATTTGTTGTAAGACTTGCTTACCGCTAGAAGTGTTTTTTAAGCTGCTGTAAAATTGACTTTCCGTAATTTTACCGCCTGAAGTGGTGGCAACTGTTTTGCTACCACAAGCTGCAAGTGTCAAACTTAACATAACACCTGCAAGAGCAACGAACCATTTTTTCATATCTGAATACACATCCATTTCTTTAGATTAGTTTCATCCCGTTGGGACATCCTACTTAATATAACATAAACTCAAAATAATTTTCAGATGTAAAGGGAACTTAATAAAAATTGAATAGTTCTATTTACTTGAATCCGAATTCTCTAAGTTGGACACACGCTCATTAATGGCATCGAGATGCGGTTGAATTTTGAACTGAAACTGATCAACCGCCGATTCGATACTATCAATGACCGGCTGTGCTTTTTTGAGCTCAGTTTGTAGATCCGCCAAACGTGATTGAACGACCGTGGCTTGTTGCTTAACGTTATTTAGTGCTGTCTGACGAGCTCGAAGGTGGTCAACCGTTTCCTGAACAAAATCGATGGGCGACTGTTGCTTACGGTAAAGGTGAACCGCCAAGGAAGCGCCAGCCGTGAATAGGGCACTGGTTAAAAATCGTTTCAAATCTTCACCTCAAATTAAAATTGTGACTTGATTGCATTTTGAATATCGGTATAAGCTTTTTCGTCATATTTGCTGGAATTATCCTTAAATGTCATGGCGAAATCATCATGGTCAGTATAGCGAGGTATCAGATGAATATGGGAGTGGAAAACGGATTGGTAAGCAACCTCACCGTTATTGTTCAAAATGTTAAGTCCTTTGATCTCAGGGTTAGAAGCCTTAACTGCTCGAGCAATTGCAGGAATCTTACTGAAAACAGTTGCTGCCAGATCAGCGTCGTAAGCAAAGATATCAGCAACGTGAGTCTTTGGAACAACTAAAGTGTGGCCAGGAGTCCCCTGTGAAATATCCAAAAAGGCTTTGACATCATCGTCTTCATAGACGGTGTAACTAGGAACTTCACCCTTAATAATTTTGCAGAAAATACAATCATCATCATAGTTATGAACCATTTTAAATCCTCCTTTAAAATCATAAAAGTTACGTTAAGTATAACGCATTATGCTAAAATTCCATACACTTCGGCGTATGATATAATGAAAACAATTGACCCAAAATACAGAGAAATGAAGGGATGTTCATGACGCTTCAAGTAACCAAAGTTGTTGGCGGTTATTCACAAATACCAGTCTTAAAAGAAGTGACATTTGATGTTCAAGATGGCGAGCTTGTGGGCTTAATTGGGCTGAATGGTGCGGGTAAATCAACCACGATCAATCACATTATTGGGTTGTTAACGCCTTTTAAGGGTGAAATTAAGATTAACGGACTTACCTTAAACGAAGATAAAAATGGTTATAAAAAACAAATTGCCTATATTCCAGAAACACCGATTCTTTATCAAGAGTTAACGCTAAAGGAACACTTGGAAATGACCATGATGGCTTATAGCCTTGACCACGATAAAGCGTGGGAAAAAGCGAATCATTTGTTGAGTATCTTCCGTCTAGATAACAAATTAGACTGGTTTCCAGCTAACTTTTCAAAAGGCATGAAGCAAAAAGTAATGATTGTGTGTGCCTTTATTACGGAAGCGCCACTGTTCATCATTGACGAACCCTTCTTAGGATTGGATCCGTTGGCGGTTCATGACTTGTTAAATTTGATTGATGAACAAAAAGCTAAGGGGGCCAGCGTGTTGATGTCAACGCACGTTTTGGATACCGCCGAAAAGTACTGCGACCGGTTTGTGCTGTTGCACGATGGGACAGTCAAAACGGAAGGAACCTTACCAGAGTTGCGTCAAGCTCTGCCGGATGCGGGTGAATCCTTAGACGATATTTACATGTCAATGACGAGGGCGGATCAGCATGAATAATTTATACCGACAGCGTTTGTCTAGTCATTTAAAAGAAATGTTTAAATACCTGCGATTGGTGTTCAACGACCACTTTGTTTTTGCGCTGCTGATTTTTATTGGCGGACTGGGATATGCTTATTCTAATGGCCTAAAGGAATTGCAGCCCAACCTCTGGTGGGCTAAGCCGGTGATTGTCGTTGTATTACTACTAGTGTTGCAGCTGAAACGATTTGCGACGCTGTTTCAGGACGCTGATGTGGTTTTTCTACTGCCAAAGGAAGCTGAAGTTCGTCAGTATTTAAGCGGTGCCCGTGCGTACAGTGAAAGTCTGGCCTTCATCTACGAACTATTTGGTATGTTCGTCTTGCTGCCATTCATTCAAGTAACGGATGCCATGCCGGTCTTTGATTTGGCACTGATTGCAGTTGCACAATTACTGCTGAAAGATGGTTTGTTTAGCTTAGCAATCGTCAGACGGTTTCAGGTTAAATCGGCTTGGTTAAAAGAGTCAGTCTGGTTCAAATGGGTAGTACCACTGGTTGTGTTAGTAGCCAGTGTATACGGGACGCCAATTATTGGCATGCTGCTGGCACTTGTACTGGCGGTAGGCTTACGAGTAGCGGATAAACGTTACAATGTCGTACCGTTTGACTGGTGGCAAGCCATTACGTTAGAGAATAATCGAATGATGGGTGTTTACCGGTTCTTTAATTTATTCACGAACGTTCCCATGCTTAAAGGGGTGGCCAAACGGCGCCGTTATTTAGACTGGTTATTAAACATCGTGAAGGTGACACCCAAGAATACGTATCTCTACCTCTATAGCCGAGGAATTGTCCGTAGCGGCGAGTTTAGTGGTCTGTATTCTCGGCTCACGATTCTAGGAATGGTTTTGCTCTACTTCGTTCGGGGTACTTGGCTACCAGTAGCGTTGGCTGCACTGTTTCTCTATCTGATTGGTTTCCAGCTGATTCCGTTTTACTGGCAGTTTGATGATATCGTCTTTACTCATTTATACCCTGTCGAGGAGAAACAGCGGGTGAACAGTTTCAGACGTCTAATGTTT
The DNA here is from genome assembly GCF_059704265.1 of Secundilactobacillus sp. MJ173. NCBI lineage: Bacteria > Bacillati > Bacillota > Bacilli > Lactobacillales > Lactobacillaceae > Secundilactobacillus > Secundilactobacillus sp. MJ173. The sequence goes on along the minus strand of NZ_BAAKGN010000020.1, from coordinate 30,757 downwards.
TCATTAATTGGCATCACCGCTGTTCTGTTCTTAGTGATGGTCTTTGTTGCCAATCAAGACTTGACGGTGGGACTGATTGCGCTTGCAGTTGAATTAGTCGAAGTAGTTTTGATGGTTCAATATTATTTGCCGTTACGTCTAAGAAAGAAGAAGTAGTAAAAACCAGTTGACTCAATGGGTTTGTTTGCCTAAAATGAACAGTAATCTTAAACGACGGGCTTGAGTTAAGTTCGTCGTTTTATAATGGAAATCGGAGGAACAACATACATGCGGGTACGTAAGAAACCGTGGGCAGCGCAGTACATTAAGGATCACTCAGATTTAATCGTGACGGATCCTGAATCACAGTTAGGTCATTGGCAGGAACGTTTTCCTAATCATCAACCCATTCAAGTTGAAATTGGGATTGGTAAGGGCCAGTTTATTATTGAAATGGCGCGACAAAATCCAGAGATCAACTTTTTAGGGATTGAAATTCAGGAATCAGTCATCGCCACGGCACTGCGTAAATTGGTTGAAAGCGAGCTGCCTAACGTCCAGTTGGTAGAAACTGATGGTGCGTTTGTGGATACCTTATTCGCTGAAGGTGAAATCGATAAGCTATACCTTAACTTTTCAGATCCATGGCCGAAGAAGCGGCACGCTAAGCGTCGACTGACGTCACCTAACTTTTTAACTCACTATCAAAAAGTGCTCAAAGAAGACGGCCGAATTCAGTTTAAAACTGATAACCGTGGTTTGTTTGAATACTCGTTGACCAGTTTTAATAACTTTGGAATGGTTTTTGACGAAGTCTGGCTGGATTTGCACAATAGCGAAGGCAACGAGGGCAACGAGGGCAACGTTCAAACAGAATATGAAGAGAAGTTTAGCGCTAAGGGACCAATTTATAAATTAGTGGCTCGCTTCGACACTAAATAAGCACGAAAAAGTCCCGACTACAATTAACTTGTAATCGGGACGCATATTGCAGAATTTTACAGACGATTCATTTTTAGGATACTACCAGTCTTAGCATCCGCAATAAATTCATACGAAACGAGTTTATTGTCTTCCATGCGGGAAATGCCACCGGAATAAACCATGGTGTGAATGGCGAATTGTGCGTGCTTGTACGGATGATCGTTGATCCAAGCACCTTCAATGGTGGATTCTTTTCGGAAGGCTTGCTTGACACTGTTTAAAATATCGTTTGGTGTCATGTATTGGTGGTTAAATGCTGATTTACCCATCAGAAAGCCAAATAAAATACTTAATAAGGATAATAGGCTGAGTTGCTGATAATCTTTGATGTTTAGTTCCATACGCGTTTCCTCCTGCGCTGTTTAGTATCATGTTAGCTCAAATCTCTCTTTGATACCACATTAATGTACTTTTTCTGAAAACAGGGTATAATCAATTTGCTGAACAAAAGTAAGTAAGGAGTGATAGTAATGGAAAAATTACCTCAAATGACAAAGGATCAACTACTTGAAACCATTAAAAATGGTCGCTACATGTTATTCTTCTCGGCAACGTGGTGCACTGACTGTGCGTTCATTAAGCCATCAATGCCAGCAATTGAAGCCGAATATCCGGACTTTAAATTTATCAACGTTGATCGTGATGAAAACATTGATCTTGCCGTAGATTTAAACGTATTAGGCATTCCTAGCTTTATTGCGTATAATAATGGTGAAGAAATCGGTCGCTTCGTAAATAAAGACCGCAAAACAAAACAGCAAGTAGAAGAATTTATCAACGCACTTTAGTTCTTCTGCTTTTGAAAGGATGCTCCATGTTAATTTCTAGTTATAATCAAAAGGCACTTGGCGACGTGATGATTATTTATGTGGCACCAGATGTCGAAGAACAATCCGTTGTTACTAAAGGTAATTTCACTCGCATCTTTGATCCCGAAACTGATACGACGCTGGGCTATAATGTCGCTCACGTGTCGGATATTTTAGGACCCATCGATCAAAATGGACAGGTTTTTTTGACGGCAGAACAGGTATCGACCTTGAATCAAGCACTGTCTGATGCTGGTTTTGAGCCAGAATTACAGGCTGATTTAACGCCGAAGTTCATTGTGGGTTACGTTGAATCAGCTGAGCCGCACCCAGATTCTAATCACTTATTGGTGACAAAGACCCGGGTCCAAGACGGTAAAACGCTGCAAATCGTTTCAGGTTCGCCCAACATGCAGGCGGATATCAAGGTGGTTGTAGCTGAAGTTGGTGCGATGATGCCAGATGGTCTGATTATTTGGCCTGGTAAATTGCGTGGCGTTGAAAGTGATGGTATGATTTCATCAGGAAGAGAATTAAAGATTCCTGGGGCACCCGATCGGCCGGGCGCGTTGATTTTACCTGATGATTACGAAGTTGGAACGCCATTTGACTTTAACAAGGCACAAACTTTATTCAGTTAGATGAACGACGTGAAAGGGGCCTCGGCTCCTTTTTATTTTGCCCTCGGCCATAAAATGATTAAACTAAACTAACTTGAATACTGAATGGATGACTAATATGAATCACTATGATGGACCAGCTTTTTACCGGAGATACCGTCGACCAGAAAAGTCGGCTAAAGAGCCAGTTTCGCCACAGTTTAAAGTACCTGGTAAACAGGTCAAACATACGGATGAAGAACCGGCAATTTTTCGACGGGAAAAACCGCATCGCGAAGAGATAAAACGGCGTGAGACTAACCAACGACCTGAAACACGGTCAGAGCCTGCGCCCAAGAAACCGGTTAGTAATGATTGGCGCTCTTCAACACCCTTTAGACCAACGCAGGTGCCTAAACAACTTAACAGAAGGGTGATTCGTCAGCCCAAAATAGATTACACCGCTATCATCAAGCAATACTTTCAAAAAGATGATCGTGATGTGATGGTCTTTGACGATGGCACTGAATTGACAGCTGACTCGGTAGTGGAAGAGCAACCACGGTTAGCATTTGAAACAGATAACACTGTTGATGTAGAAACAATCGCTGACCAGAGTGAATTGAATCAGCAACAACCAACGCAAGCTACTCAGGGTAATGCAGAAATATCTGATCAGCCTGATCTTGGTGGCGAGCAACAAACTGAGGCGGGTGAAGAATCACTAGAAGATGCTGCAGACGAAGTTGTTGAAACGACAGTAGATACTAATCAAACAGTCTCATCATTTAATTCTGATGTAGCTGATTCAGATGCTGCATCGGCTGAAGCTGAATCTAATCAAGAATTGATTGATGAGTCAGCGGACACGAGTCGCATCCCTATTCCAGTGATTGCAAAACAGCCTGAGGTGCAAAATGCCGAACCCAATTTGGCATCGCCACAGGATGAAGTGGACACTGATCTTTCCAACAATCAGGCGAAGGGGATTACTGGCCCTACTGATACGACACTGCCAGAAGATTCGGCTGAAACAACTGAGATGGCGGCGTCAAGTGATGATATTGAACAACAGCTAGAATCAGAAGTAAACCCAGAACCAGAACAAAAACCAGAAGCAACACCAGAAACCAAACCTAAACCAGAACTAGGACATGGCTTGGGTCATTCCCTTGGAGATATTCTCGAAGAGGAAAATACTAGTTCACAAATGAATAAACTGGCATTATTCCAGGATAAGCCAACGGCGAAAGCGGTCAATCAGGATGACCAAGATAATCGTGGTTATCAATTTCCGGCTACTTCTTTGTTGACACCACCCGTTGTTACGGATGAAAACGCATTGGATGAATGGATCGAACATCAGGGTGAGGTATTGGATGAAACGTTGCAAGCTTTCCACGTGGATGCACACGTGGTGGACTGGACAGTTGGTCCAACCGTCACCCAGTTTCAGGTTCATTTAGCACTGGGAGTTAAAGTAAACAAAATTACTAATCTGACGGATGATTTGAAGCTGGCATTAGCGGCTAAGGATATTCGGATCGAAGCACCGATTCCTGGTAAGACCACGGTAGGAATTGAAATTCCTAACCCGAAGACGCGACCGGTGATGCTGTCAGAAGTACTGGAATCAAAGGTCTTTAAAGATAGTACCTCACCATTGACCGTTGCCCTTGGAGTGGATTTATTTGGCCAACCAAGAGTGACCGATCTACGGAAAATGCCTCATGGATTGATTGCGGGTGCTACTGGTTCCGGTAAGTCAGTCTTCATTAACAGTCTGTTAATTTCGTTACTATACAAAGCCACACCGGCCCAGTTACGGTTGTTGCTGATTGATCCTAAAGCAGTTGAGCTCGCACCATACGACGGGCTGCCACACTTGTTATCACCCGTGATCTCTGATCCTCAGGCCGCTGCTGCAGCGCTAAAGTGGGCGGTCAAGGAAATGGATGACCGGTATGATCGATTAGCCGCTGCTGGTGTACGAAATATTGAACAATATAACGACCGTGCTGAATTAACTGGTGATTACGCGCAGAAACTGCCATACATTGTCATCGTGATTGATGAGTTAGCTGATTTAATGATGATGGCTTCCAGCGAGGTTCAGGACTACATTGTCCGAATTACGCAAAAAGCACGTGCAGCCGGGATCCATCTGCTGATTGCTACCCAACGGCCAAGCGTTGATATCGTGACGGGGACCATTAAAAATAACATTCCGACTCGGGTAGCCTTCATGGTATCCTCTCAGGTGGACTCCAGAACGATTATCGACACGTCTGGCGCGGAACGCTTGCTAGGGAAGGGCGATATGCTGTTCTTGGGCAACGGTGCCTCACAGCCGCTTCGTTTGCAAGGAACCTTCGTTGATAAAGAAGTTGACCGGGTAACTGATTTCGTGCGGACTCAGGGTCAGCCACACTATGCCTTTGATCCGGATGGTCTGTTAGAAAAACAACAGGTCCAAGAAAGTCAGGATGAATTGATGCCAGAAGTTTTGGACTATATCGTTCAAGAGAAAACGGTCTCTACGTCGAAACTGCAACGGGTCTTTTCAATTGGCTATAATCGGGCAGCAAACTTAATTGATACCCTTGAAAATAAGCAATATATTTCTGGTCAAAACGGCTCCAAACCCCGGGACGTTTTTCTCACTGAAAAACAGCTGGCCGAAATGCGTGCACCTCGAACCGATTAAAAGGTGAAAACCACTCATGTTACAGTGCAGAAAATGCACTGTTCAAGAAGTGTTCGCTCTGCTAAAATATTGATATGGACCAATGATGGCTGATTAACCAGCAATAGTCGGCCTAAATTAAATCATTGAAACGATGAAAAGAGGATTTTGATGGACAACACAACCACGTATTATTTTGTTGGAATCAAAGGATCAGGGATGAGCTCACTTGCGCTCATTCTTCACGACAAAGGTTTTAAAGTAGCGGGATCTGACATTACACAGTACACGTTTACACAACGTGGCCTTGAACAGGCTAAGATCCCAGTTTATCCATTCGACGAAGCGAATATTCACGAAGGCTTAACGGTCATTGCTGGGAATTCCTTCACCGATAATCATCCAGAAATCAAAAAAGCACGGGAAATGGGCTTACCCGTTTACCGTTATCATGAATTTTTAGGTAAATTAATTGAAGGCTATACCAGTATTGGGGTTGCCGGTGCCCATGGTAAGACCAGTACTACTGGCCTACTTTCGCATGTGTTGTCCGGCATCGCACCAACGAGTTACTTGATTGGTGATGGGACTGGTAAGGGTACGCCAAACGCACGGTTCTTTGTCTATGAAGCCGATGAGTACCGTCGCCATTTCTTAGCCACTAAACCTGACTATGCCATCATGACTAACATTGACTTTGATCACCCTGATTACTACCAGGATATCGATGATGTGTTCAGTGCTTTTCAGACGTTTGCTAACCAAGTGAATAAAGGTATCTTTGCCTGGGGCGACGATGAGAATTTACGTCGGTTAAAGACGGATGTACCTGTTTATTATTATGGGACTAGCGACCGGGATGATTTTCAGGCGCGTAACATCAAGCGGACGACTAAGGGTTCTCAGTTTGACGTCTACTACCACGATGAATTCTTAGGTAACTACCATGTTCCACTGTTTGGTGAACACAATGTCTTGAATAGTTTGGCTGTGATTGCCGTGGCATACTTTGAAGATGTTGATTTGGATGCCATCAAAGATGAATTATTGAGTTTTAAGGGTGTTAAGCGTCGGTTTGCTGAACGCAAAGTGGCTGACATGACCATCATCGATGATTACGCCCACCATCCATCAGAGATTCGGGCAACTTTGGATGCTGCTCGGCAGAAGTATCCTGACAAAAAAGTGATAGCTGTTTTCCAACCACATACGTTTACCCGTGTGATTGCGTTAATGGATGATTTTGCGAAGGCTTTAAATAACGCGGATGTTGTTTACTTGACCGATATTTTCAGCTCAGCTCGTGAATCAAACGGTAAGGTTTCCAGTGAAGACCTTGCTAAGAAGATTAACAAGGGTGGCGAAATTTTGAAGTTGGATAACATGTCACCATTGTTGGATTACCATGATGCTGTTGTGGTCTTCATGGGTGCGGGTGATGTCCAGAAGTACGAACGTGCCTACGAAGAACTATTGAGCCATCTGTCATTAAAAGATAACTAATTATTAATATTTTCTAAAAGGTAACTTATTTAAGCTGTAAGCAATCACTTTTCATTGCTTTTTCCACTAGGGTTGTTAGAATGTATTCTTAACAAGGAATATAAAAGGAGAGACCTTAATGAACAATTACGATGAACAGCCACGACGCGTGATTAATGCGGATGTTGGTTTAAACAAATTTTTAACTAAAATGTATGGTTGGATGGCAGTAGCCGTATTGTTATCAGCCTTTGCAGCGTTTTACGTTTCTACCACGCCAGCTTTGATGTCGCTTTTTACGGGTTCATACCGAATCGTGCCAATTATTGTATGGTTTGTCTTTCCATTCCTAGTGAGTGGTCAAGCAATGAAGCGGCCATCGGTTAGTTTCGTGCTGTTAATGGCTTATGGGCTGTTGACGGGTGGCATTATGTCAATGTATGCGTTGGTGTACACCGGAACAACCATGGTGAGTGCGTTCGCTTCTAGCGCAACGATTTTCATTGCCATGGCCGTATACGGGATCGCTACGAAACGTGATTTATCACGAGTGGGTGCACAAGCAACTGCTGCCTTGATTGCGTTAATCGTTGCTTTCTTGATTAATATTTGGTTGAAGAGTTCCATGATTGCCTTTGTTTTCTCCATTATCGGAGTGGTTATCTTCACTGCTTTAACGGCATCAGATAGCCAAAAGATGAAACGCTTGTATTTGCAAAGTGATGGTAGTGCAACCAGTTCCACTGGTTTGGCCATCATCGGTGCGATGCAGCTTTACCTCGACTTCGTGAACCTGTTTATTTTATTACTGCAGATTTTTGGCGGTATGGGTGATCGAGACTAAGCATTTAAAATTAAATATCAATAAATATAGTTTTAACATGTACAAATAATTAAACTTGAACCTGATTATCAGTCAGTAGGTTATGACTGTAGTCAGGTTTTTTGTTTAGATATTTTTTACTTCTAATTACTTGACGTAACTATCAGATTGCTTTACCATCTTTTCAAGTACTTTTTGCGAGAACAGGGGGCATGTTGTTTGAAAAAACGTAGTTGTCACTTCTTTTATAAGTACTTTTAACTTTATATATCATTAAGGACATTAACTTAAATAAGAGGAGGAAATCTTCACTGGTTGGCGACGTGTAAGTAAAACTTGAATCACTATTGTAGAGGGAGAATGGTTTGATGACAATTAAAGATAAAATTTTGGGAACATTGTACGGTCAAGCTATCGGGGATGCTATGGGTATGCCGTCAGAGCTATGGCCGGTGCAGCAGATTCGACAGCAATTTAGCGGCCAGATTACGACCTTTTTGGATGGACCAGCAAATAACGATATCGCTGTGAATTTTACCAAGGGTGAATATACGGATGATACCAATCAAGCACTAGCAATTTTAGACTCACTGATTGAAACGGGGTGGCATCCAGATCAGCAAAATCTGGTTCAGCACATTATGAAATGGGCTGATGAGGTGGGGGCTTGGGAAAACAATATTTTGGGACCCAGCAGTAAAGCGGCCTTGACCGCCATCAAAAAGGGTGAAGATCCGCGTCCCGTAACTGATAAAGCCTTAACCAACGGTGCTGGTATGCGGATTGCGCCTATTGGCTCACTGTTTGATCCTAATGAGCTTAGTGAACTGCTCAAGATGGTTTATGAAGTTACTCGGGTGACTCATTCCAGTGACGTGGCAATGAGCGGTGCTGCCATGATTGCGGGAGCTGTGGCCGCGGCCGCAGCAGACTATTCTTGGGATGAAATCATTGACTTCGCGTTGAAATGCAACGATGAGGGTTTCAAGCTGGGGGCGCCAACGTGGGCTGCCAAAACCCATGAACGGTTAAAATTAGGAATTGAACTAGCAAACCGCTATCCAAATGATGAAGGTCGCTTTAGTCAAGCCATTTACGATGTGATTGGTACTGGAACCATGATTTCTGAAAGTATTCCCGCAGCCTTGTCAATTGCTTATTACACCCAAACGGTGCGGAAGTCTGCCATACTGTGTGCCAATTTGGGTGGGGATACCGACACGATTGGAGCCATGGCAACAGCAATTTGCGGTGCTAAGAATGGCGCTTCATCAATTGACCAATCGTGGCTCAGTTTGATTGATATCAAGAATCCGCAGCACCATTTTGACAAATACGCTGAGCAAATGTTGCAGTTTCGGACAACTAACGAATAGGACGGTATAACATTATGGACGATAAGATTATTAAGATTCCTGAGGCGGATAAAACCTTAACGCCGGGTAAATTATTCTATAACTGGTTTGCGGCCAACATTGGTATTATGGGCTTTGTGTATGGTGCTATTATTGTGAGCTATCATTTATCCTTTGTACAAGCCATTGCCGCTTCCTTAGTTGGCGCATTGTCGTTTCTGATTCCCGGCTGGGTAGCCATGATCGGTCAACGAGAGGGCATTACCACCTTCAAGCTGAGCCGGGCGGCATACGGGACGTACGGTAATAAAATTCCCAACGCCATTGCCTGGTTCAACATGGTAGGGTGGTTGTCAGTCAACATCATCACCGGGACATTGCTACTGATCTCCCTATTCAAAGTGATTCACGTGCAGAAAAATTCACTGACAACTGCCATTGCCTTAATTATTTTTGGCGGACTGGTCATACTTTCTGGGCTACTAAAAGAAGCAACTTTAGCGAAAATTCAAACTTGGTTGAGCTGGGTCTTTGGGGTGTTAACAGCTGTCATTTTAGTGATTTTTCTGATGAAAGCGAACTGGACAGAGGCCTTAGATTTACCAAGCGGTAGCTGGATTACCGGCTTTCTGCCCGCTGTCAGTATCGTAGCAGCTGGGTCCGGAATTTCTTGGTCCATGGCCGCTGCTGATTGGGGTGCTTACGTCAAACCTAATACAAAACCGGCTGCGACTTTTTGGAACACGACGATGGGGGGTGCTGTTCCGCTGTTTGTGTTGATGGCTGGGGGTGTTTTGCTAAGCACGATTGAGCCCAAGCTTGCGACCACGGGTAATCCGTTTGATGTGATGTACGGCGCCTTACCAAGCTGGATTGGGGTAATCTACTTCTTAGTGGCAGCTGGCGGTTTAATTCCTCAATGTATTGTTTCACTGCGTTCAGCACGAATCAATTTGGCAACGATTGGTATCAATGTGTCACAGCGAGCATCATTAACTATTCACGGTTTAATCGTTATTTTAATTCCAGTATATGTTTTGTTTATCTCCGGTAATTTTCTCAGTAACTTTGAGATTTTCCTGAACTTTCTGGGAATTTGCCTGGCTAGTTGGGTTGCTATTTTCTTATGCGACAGTGTGATGTTTCGGAAAAATGGTTATGATACCAAGCTGATTGATCCGCAATCCAGTGCTCGCTATAACTGGGGTGGTATTATTTCTTGGTTGATTGCCACCATTACCGGATTCCTGTTTACAAACAATGCGGTTTGGACGGGACCATTTGCACACGGCATCTTTGCCAATAACAGTTTGGGCGTCTTTGTATCCGCTATTTTAGCCATTATTTGCATGTTTATCGTCAAACTGATTAAAGGCGGGCGTATTGAGAAGGTGGCATAATGAACAAAACTTTGATTTTGGGTGCCACTTATGTTGATGTGATCATTGATGTGCCGCAGTTACCATTTTCAGGTGGCGACGTCACGGGTGAATTGAAAAAATACATTGTTGGTGGATCGGCTTTCAACGTTTATGGTGCTATGCACGCAGCTCATGCAGTTGCAGATTTATTCGTCCCTGTAGGCCAAGGCCAGTACGCTGATATTGTGCGCAGCGAATTGCAGCGTCGGCAAATTCCCGAATTATTACCGGTGACGGAAGCAGACAACGGTTGGGATATTTCCATGGTGGAACCTTCTGGTGAGCGCAGCTTTTTGACCATTCCCGGTATTGATCAGATTTGGCAGGATGACTGGTTTGACCGTATTAGTTTAGCGGATTATCAATATTTCTATCTTAGCGGGTATCAAATTGAGGATGAACACATTGCCAATCAGATTTTGGGGAGGTTAGCTCAGCGTAATGAAGATGCTTACGTTCTATTTGATGCGTCTCCGCGGATCAGCCATTTAACTACCAAAACGATGCAGCAGCTCCTGCACGACCACGTAATCATTCATTGTAATGAAGATGAAATCGGTTATTTCGGCAAACCTGGAGAATCGATGGATGAGATGGCAAAATCAATTTTTGAGCAAACCCAAAGTCCAGTGTTAGTGACGCTGGGGGCTAAGGGAACCTTTTATTACGATGGTAAACGTTCTGACATCATTCCCAGTCATCACGTCGAGGTTGTGAATACCATCGGTGCAGGGGATACCCATTGTGGTGGTTTTTTAGCTGGGCTAGCAAGCGGGATGAATTTAGTGGACGCAATCAAAATGGCTAATGAACTTGCAGGTAGGGTTGTGGCACAAGAGAATAGTAGTTTGTGATGAAGCTGTGCCACAACTTGGTAAATTTCAGAGGTTAACGTGAATAATGCCTATTCCGTGATTTTTGGGAATAGGCATTATTTTTGGCGTCATAACTGACGATGCGAACACCTAACACATTTGCCGTTAAACTGATTTTTAATTGTCTAAATTCTCTGTTAAACTAGAGGTAATATAAATTGCGGAGGCTTATCAATGACTGAATCAAAACGATTATTACTTATCGATGGCAATAGTGTGGCCTTTCGGGCTTTTTTCGCACTGTACACGGCATTGAATAGTATGACAAACGCAGACGGCTTGCACACCAATGCTATCTTTGGTTTTAACCGAATGCTGGATATTATGTTAGAAGATGTTAAGCCAAGTGATGCTTTAGTGGCTTTTGATGCCGGTAAAGTGACCTTTCGAACCAAGAAATACGCTGATTATAAAGGTGGTCGTTCAAAGACCCCACCAGAACTTTCTGAACAGATGCCAGTAATTCGTCAATTATTAGCCGCACGGGGCATCAAATCTTATGAATTAAAGAATTACGAAGCCGATGATATCATCGGAACTATGGCAAAGCAGGCTGAAGCAGCCGGTTTTGAGACAACTATCTTCACCGGGGACCGAGATTTGACTCAGTTAACTTCTGATAAGACCAGTGTTGCTGTGTCTAAAAAGGGTGTTACGGAAGTGGAAACTTACACGCCTGAACACGTTGAAGAAAAGCTGGGAGTTCGACCAGATCAGATTATTGAAATTAAAGGGCTGCAGGGCGATACTTCCGATAACTATCCGGGAGTGGCCGGCGTGGGCCCTAAGACTGCTGTTTCGTTGATTCAGAAGTACGGTACCATTGATGGTGTTTACGAAAACATTGACAAGATTACGGCCAAAAAAATGAAGGAACATTTGATTGAAGACAAAGAGTCTGCCTTTCAATCTCGTGATTTAGCGACTATTCGTCGGGATGCTCCGGTTGAGATCAAACTGAGCGACTTGACTTACAAGGGAGACCAGCAAGACGAACTGGTTAAGTTTTATCAGGAAATGAACTTTCAATCATACTTGAGTAAAATGAATACGGATGCTGGTGACGAGGACGTTCTGGGCTTAAAACCCGTCGAATTCACCGTTTTAACTGCCGATAATTTAAGTGAATTATCGCAGTTTAAAGACCACATTTCATTTTATCTCGAAATGCCAGATGCAAACTATCATACCTCGACCTTTGCAGGGTTCGTGATCGGTGAAAACGACAGCTGGTTTGTTAGCCGTGACGTCGACCTGTTAAAGCAGGCCCCGCTGAAAGACTTATTAACCAGTGACAAAGTTCAAAAGGATGTTTTCGACCTGAAGCGGACCTATGTTGGTTTAAATCGATTGGATGTTCATCTCAGCAACGTTGATTTTGATTTATTATTGGCTTCGTATTTACTCGATACTAATGAAAATAGTAACGACCTCGGCCGTTTAGCCTTTCAGCACGGTTACCACCAGATTCAGTCTGATGAAGAAGTTTATGGTAAAGGTGCTAAGCGTGCGATTCCAGATGATGATCAACTCTTTTTTGAACATCTAACTCGAAAGGGCATCACCATCGAATCATTAAAAAAATCGTTGTTTAAACAATTAGATGAAAACGAACAAACCGAGCTATATCGCGACTTAGAGTTGCCAATGGCCTACGTATTAGCGCATATGGAAATTGCGGGAATCATGGTGGATACGGACCGTTTGTCAGCGATGCAAAGCGAGTTCACTGAGTTATTGGCTCAAACTCAGCAGACCATTTTCCAAGAAGCTGGCGAAGAGTTTAATATTGGTTCTCCCAAACAATTACAGCACATTTTGTTCGAAAAATTAGGTTTGACCCCAATCAAAAAGACCAAAACCGGTTATTCAACCTCGGTTGACGTACTTGAAAAGTTAGCGGCTGAAGCACCAATCGTTGAAAATATTTTGAAGTACCGCCAAATTTCCAAGATTCAATCGACCTACGTTGAAGGGTTATTAAAAGTGGTTCACAGCACGGATCAAAAGGTACACACCCGTTATCTACAAACCTTGACCCAAACGGGACGCTTGTCTTCAGTAGATCCTAATCTGCAAAACATTCCTATCAGAACGGAAGAAGGGCGTCGGATTCGTCAGGCATTCATTCCAAGTCATAAGGGCTGGCAGATTTTTTCTTCTGATTATTCGCAAATTGAATTGCGGGTATTGGCCCACATTACGCATGATGAGAATTTGCAGGAGGCCTTCAAAGAGGGCGATGATATTCACGCATCAACCGCTCGTCGAATTTTCCATTTAGGTCCGGATGTTGAAATTGATCCGAATATGCGACGTCAAGCTAAAGCGGTGAACTTTGGTATTGTGTATGGAATCAGTGATTTTGGTTTATCACAAAACATTGGCATTACTCGTAAGCAAGCACGCCAGTTTATTGATACCTACTTTGAGGAGTATCCTGGTGTTAAGAAGTACATGACTGACATCGTGGCCTCAGCTAAGGATAAGGGGTACGTTGAAACGATTGCGCATCGCCGCCGGTACTTACCGGACATTAACGCCCGAAACTTTAATCAACGGTCATTTGCTGAACGAACAGCGATGAACACACCGATTCAAGGGAGTGCCGCTGATATCATCAAGATTGCCATGATCAAGATGGAGGATGCCATTAAAGACTTGCAGGCTACGATGCTGCTGCAGGTTCACGATGAATTGATCTTTGAGGCACCTGCCGAAGAGATTCCAACGTTGGAAAAATTAGTGCCAAGCGTCATGGATTCAGCCGTGAAACTGGAGATTCCGTTAAAGGTGGAATCCCATTATGGCAACACCTGGTACGAAGCAAAGTAATGATACAAGGAGGCACATCTGATGCCTGAATTACCCGAAGTTGAAACGGTTCGACGTGGCCTGACGCGATTAGTCGGCAACGCTAAAATAACGTCCGTTGATGTTTACTATGAAAAAATGGTCTCACCTGAGGCTGAACAATTTAAAAAAATGCTCGCCGGCAAAACGATTGAGCGTATCGACCGACGAGGAAAATATCTCTTATTCAGATTCAATGATGAGCTAACCATGGTGTCTCATCTGCGGATGGAGGGAAAGTACGACGTGCAACCTGCTGGTAACCCAATTACTAAGCATACGCACGTGGTCTTCCATCTAGACGATAACCGTGATTTAAGGTATACCGACACTCGTAAATTCGGCCGAATGCACTTGCTCAAGACTGGCGAAGAAACTGAGTTGGTTTCCGGTTTGAAAAAAATGGGACCGGAGCCCACGGCAGAAACGTTGACCGTGGATTATATGAAGCGGATTTTCAGCAAGAGCAAAAAGGCAATCAAGCCATTTTTACTCGATCAAAGCAACATTGCTGGTTTGGGCAATATTTACGTTGATGAAACGCTGTGGTTAAGCCGGATTCACCCTGAACAGCCTACCAACACGATTCCGGAGTTTCAGATTCGCCAACTGCGTGAAAACATCATCGTGGAAATTAAGCGTGCGATTGAAGGGCACGGGACTACCGTGCATTCCTTCTCTACCGCTTACGGTGAAGCTGGTGAATTCCAGAATCATTTGATGGTGTATGGTCGCAAAGGTGAGCCTTGTTTTCGGTGTGATACCCCAATTGAGAAAACAAAGGTTGCCCAACGTGGCACGCATTTTTGCCCAGACTGTCAGGTTTTACGTAAAGATCCCGGTGTGACCATGGTGCTTGGATTAACGGGTGGGATTGCCACAGGGAAATCAACTGTGAGCGAATTTTTCAAGGCCTATCAGATTCCGGTGATTGATGCTGATAAGGTTGCCCGAGAAGTTGTTGAACCGGGAACCAAGGGATTGAAAGAGATTCAAACTGCTTTTGGCTGGCAAATGATTCAGCCGGACGGTACTTTGGACCGGCATGCACTGGGGACCTTGGTATTCAGTCAACCAGAGAAGTTAGACCAGTTAAACAGGATTACTGGGCCGTTAATTAAAAAGGCTGTGGTGCGCAAACTACAAGGTTATCGACGACGTCAAGTGCCACTGGTGATTTATGATGCCCCCACACTTTTTGAAGCCCATGGTGCAGCTGGCATGAACGAAATCATGGTCGTCAACGTACCGGATCAAGTACAGCTTCAGCGATTAATGGCACGTGACCACTTGTCTAAGAAAGAAGCATTAGAACGAATCAACGCGCAGTTACCATTGGCTGAAAAGGTTAATCGGGCTGACGTGGTGATCGATAATAGTGATTCAGTTGATAAAACAAAAGCGCAAGTGGTAAGATGGCTGAATGAAGCCGGATTCGGCTCGTTAATAACAGATAAATCTAATTAGGTTAAAAAGTAAAATGTTGATTAAGGATAAGAGGTGAAACTATGCATTGTCCACATTGCCACCATAATGGTTCGCGGGTCGTTGATAGCCGTCCAACAGATGAAGGCCGTGTTATTAGACGCCGCCGTGAATGCGAAAATTGCGGCTTTCGTTTTACAACTTTTGAACGCATCGAAGCAACACCATTATTGGTGATTAAGAAAAACGGTACTCGTGAAGAATTCAATCGTGAAAAGATTTTACGGGGTATCATTCGCTCAGCAGAAAAACGGCCAGTTGGCATGGATGTCATGACCAAATTAGTTGATGAAGTTGAAAACGAAGTTCGTTCGCTGGGCGAAAACGAAGTATCCAGTCAATTGATTGGTGAATACGTGATGAAGCGTTTGGCAGACATTGACGAAATTTCCTATATTCGTTTCGCCAGTGTTTATCGCCAGTTTAAGGATATGAGTGTGTTCTTGGAAGAACTCAAAGATGTGATGAACAAAGATAAGAAAAAAGGGGCTTCCTCTGATAAAAAGAAATGAAACGGGGCTTAATCATGGCGGAGTCAGGGCAACCATTGATGCCAAAAACAGCTGTCGCAATTGTTACCACCACGCGACTTCAAGAAGAGCGGCGACGGGTATTGGACCTGCTGTACCAGCCCATTTTAGGTGTATCAGCCTACAGTCTCGCAACGGTGATGTGGCGACAAGTCTCCTTAACGGCAGATTTAAAAGTTGAAGTTACCCATACTGATTTATTAGCGTTGCTCAATATCAGTATGGTGACGCTTCAAGACTCGAGACAACGGTTGGAAGCTGCGGGACTATTACGGACGTTTGAAAATCAACCCGACCGGCTGCCAGAGTTGATTTATGAATTACAGCAGCCCGTCAGTGGTGAAATGTTCTTTAAAGACGATTTGCTCAGTTTACTGTTGCTGGAAGTCGTAGGTGAGCGGCAGTTTGAACGATTGCGGCAAGCCTTTTTGCCACGGCAGCTTAAACGGGATAAGTGGCACGAAATTTCCAAGTCGTTTTTGGACGTTTTTTCACTGGATAACCGCTTGATTGCGACACCGCCAAAGCTGATTGAAGCCACTAAAGCGGCCTTTGATCAAAAAGAAACGGTTGCAGAATCTGAGTTGCTTACAGCGCCAGACTTTGATTTTGGTCTGCTTTCTGAACTACTCAAACGCTCATACATTGACTTGAATGATTTGCGGCAATACCGGCAGCTAATTATTAACGAACACCTACTGTACGGTATTGATGAAACTGAAATGGCTCGCTACATAGGTGATGCTACTAATTTGGCCACCAACAAGCTAGATGCCAACCAGTTTAAACGTGCAATCGCGGCTGCCTATCAGGGTGAAACAACACCGGTGGTTTCAGCTCAAAAAACGGTGACTGCTCAAAAGACAAGTGAGAATCAGGAAGAAGCAGACCTGATTGCTACTGCCAAGCAGTATGAACCAATGGCCTTTCTGGCTCAGATTCGTCAGCAACAGGGTGGTTATGTCGCTAGTGGTGAGCAACGCATTGTGGAGCAAATCGCCAATAAACAGATTTTTTCCAGCGCCGTGATCAACATGCTGATTTACGAAGTTTTGATTGATTTAAATAATTCAACGATTACTCAGCGGCTCACTGATACTATCGCTAATCGTTGGGCGCAAGATGGTGTCAAAACGCCAGAAGACGCGCTAGCAAGTATTCGTAAGTTTAAGGCGGACCGGGCGAAACCCAAGACGACCCGTCGGCGAAGCGGTACCAAGAATATTAAAGAAACGTTACCAGACTGGGCGAAAAATGATTATCAGCCAAAGAAGAAAAAAACGTTGTCCAAGTCTGATCAAGATCAATTCAACGAGCAATTAAACAAGCTAAAAAAACTGCGGGATGGAGGTGATTAGTATGGAAAATATTAGTGAGTCTATGAAACGTTATATGGACCAACACCAGCTCAATGCTAATTACCAAAAACTAATGAATAGTGTGTATCAAGATACTGATGTTCAGGCCTTTCTAAAGGCAAACGCTGATCAATTGAATGCCGAACAGATCGACCGTTCATCAGCCAAATTATACGAGTATGTTAACGAACGCAATAAATTAGCAGCTGGTGAAACGACATTTGCCCCAGGATATGAACCTAAGCTGGTCTTAAATGACCACTTGGTGGAAGTGTCCTATCAACCGACTGATGCACAAAAAGCAAAGTTAAAGCAGGCCGCTCTAAAGCGAAGGGTCAACGCCATCATGATGCCAAAATTGATTAAGGATGCAACCTTCGATCACTTCATCAATGATGCCGACCGAACGCAGGCACTTCAAGCTGCAGTCGCCTTTATCGAGGCTTATTCGAAGGATTCGAAGCACTTCCATCAGGGACTTTACCTGTATGGCAGCTTTGGTGTGGGCAAGACTTATTTGCTGGGTGCCATTGCTAATCAACTAGCAGATATGGGGATTAAAACGACTCTCGTGCATTTTCCGAGTTTTGCCGTGGAAATGAAGAATGCCATTGCTAGCAATCAAGTAGCGGGTCGTTTGGATGATGTGAAGCAGGCTAAAATATTAATGATCGACGACATTGGTGCTGATGCAATGTCTGCCTGGGTGCGAGATGATATCCTCGGTGTGATTTTGGAATATCGGATGCAAAATGAATTACCAACGTTCTTTTCGTCTAATTTCTCGATGCAGCAGTTAGAAACCGAACACCTGGCAGAGACGCAGAAGGGTGACGTAGAGCCTTTAAAGGCCAAACGGTTAATGGAACGGATTCGCTTCTTGGCCCAAGAAATTCAGATGATTGGTGAGAATCGCCGGCAAAAATAGTGTTGACACTTATTTTTCAAAGTGGTTTAATGTGAATTGTAATCAAATTCAAAGAATTTTAAATGTTTGAAAGACAAGATTTAATTGAACTCTCCAAGAGAGAAGCACCACTTCTGGAAGTGCTTTGTGAGCGATATTAAGTTACCACTTTCTCGAATGTGCGGTGGATAATATCGCATCGGTTGTCCCGTTATCACTGAATGAAGGTTTGGCTCGCAGTATGAGTCAGATAAATTTCGGGTGGAACCGCGTAGAAACGTCCCGGTATGTACAGTAATGTGCATACCGGGATTTTTTATTTTCACGGTTCGGTGGTTTTCAGCATTTGAAGTGATGAATATAAGGAGAAGAGTAGAATGGCAGATATTACGATTGAATTCCCAGATGGTAAAAAGAAACAGTTTGATGCCGAAGCAACTACCAAAGACGTTGCTCAGTCCATTGCTATTAGTTTAGCTAAAAAGGCTGTTGCAGGTAAGTTAGACGGTAAATTGATTGATTTAAACGCTCCATTGAAGCACGATGGCAAGATTGAAATCGTCACAAAGGACAGCGAAGATGGTTTGGCAGTCTTACGTCAATCCGTTGCCTTATTAACTAAGGTTGCTTTAAAGGAAAGCTTCCCATCAATCCAATTTGGTGAAGAAGTCGGCGATGAAAACGGCTTTTACGTTGATACCGATAAGGAAGACGGTCAAGTCAGTGTTGATTCATTACCAGCCATTGCTGATAAAGTTCAAGCTTTCATCGACCAAAAATTAGCCATTAAGCATGTCCGTTTGAGTAAAGCTGACGCCTTGAAGAAACTTGAAGGCACTTCTTACGAAGCTAAGTTGGTTGAAGATAGTGATGAAGAAGAATTTCCATTTTACGAAATTGATGGCGTTTCTGTCTTAGCTAGCGGCGTAAGTTTCGCTAACACTGGCGACATCAAATTCTTCCGTCTATTATCAGTTGCTGGTGCTTACTTCGAAGGCAAGTCATCCAACCCAATGCTGCAACGGATTTATGGTACTGCATTCTACAAGCAAGCTGACCTTGATGCTGACTTACAAGCACGTCAAGAAGCCCGTGAACATGATCACCGTGTGATTGGTAATGACTTAGATTTGTTCTTCGTTGATCCTAAAGTTGGTGCTGGTTTACCATACTGGATGCCAAACGGTGCTACCATTCGTCGTACTATCGAACGTTACATCATCGACAAGGAAGTTGCTGACGGCTACAAGCACGTTTACACCCCAGTTTTAGCTAACCTTGACCTTTACAAGACTTCTGGTCACTGGGCTCATTACCGTGAAGACATGTTCCCACCAATGGACATGGGTGATGGTGAAATGCTTGAATTACGGCCAATGAACTGCCCAAGCCATATTCAAATTTATAACCACCACATTCGTTCATACCGTGAATTGCCATTACGGATCGCTGAACTGGGTATGATGCACCGTTACGAAAAATCAGGTGCCTTATCAGGATTACAACGTGTTCGTGAAATGACCTTGAACGATGGCCACACTTTCGTTGCCTTGGATCAAGTTCAAGACGAATTCAAGAAGATCTTGCGGTTGATCATGGATGTTTACAAGGACTTCAACATCAACGATTACAGTTTCCGTCTTTCATACCGTGACCCAGAGAACACTGAAAAGTACTTTGATGATGACGAAATGTGGAACCGTAGCCAAACCATGTTGAAGGGTGCCATGGATGACCTTGGCCTTGACTACTACGAAGCTGAAGGCGAAGCTGCTTTCTATGGTCCTAAGTTGGATATCCAAACTAAGACTGCTTTAGGCAACGACGAAACCATGTCAACCATTCAATTGGACTTCATGTTGCCAGACCGCTTCGATTTGAAGTACGTTGGTGCCGATGGTGAAGATCACCGTCCAGTTATGATTCACCGTGGGATCGTTGGTACCATGGAACGGTTCATCGCTTACTTGACTGAAATCTACAAGGGTGCTTTCCCAACTTGGTTGGCTCCTAAGCAAGTTAAGATTATTCCAGTTAGTGACGACAAGCATGGCGAATACGCTGAAAGCTTAAGCAAACAATTATTGGCTGCCGGCGTTCGTGCCGAAGTTGACCACCGTGGCGAAAAGATGAACTACTTGATCCGTGATGCGCAAACTCACAAGATTCCATATACGTTAGTTGTTGGTGATCAAGAAGTTGCTGATAAAGCCGTTAGTGTTCGTAAGTACGGTGAACAAGACAGCAAGTCTATGAGTGCTGATGATTTCGAAACTGAAATTTTGAAGGATATTGCTAATTACAGTAATAACTAGATTGTTAAAAGTGGCTTGACACACAAATTAAATAGGCTATACTTATTATTCGTGAGCTTAAAGCCAAGTGATTTGACTAATGTGTCGTGTCGTGGTATATTAGTGAAGTTGAAAAAATGTAAGTAGAAGCACCCGCTTCTCGCCTCGTGGTTAACGCTGCCTGGCTGATACGTAAATAAACCGAACCTGAGAATGGTTTGGATATTTAACGGGTGCGCATTGCGTACCCGTTATTTGTTTGGGTAAGACTTACGTTTCATTGTTTTCAAAATCACTCGGAGGTGAATGACCATAGCAAACGATATGATGGTTAACGAAGGAATCCGCGCTCGTGAAGTACGGTTGATCGGTAATAATGGCGAACAACTGGGCATTAAGAGTAAGCGAGATGCGCTTCAACTGGCTGAAGATGCGGACTTGGATCTTGTGTTGGTGGCAGCGAAAGCGAAGCCACCGGTTGCCCGGATCATGGATTACGGGAAGTATCGGTTCGAGATGCAAAAGAAGCAGCGTGAAGCTCGTAAGAAGCAAAAGGTCGTTAGCGTTAAGGAAGTTCGCTTAAGTCCATCAATTGATACGAACGATTTCAATACGAAACTTAAGAACGCTAAGAAGTTCTTGGGCAAGGGCGAAAAAGTTCGGGTTTCAATTCGGTTCAAAGGTCGGGCAATTACTCATAAAGATATTGGTCGCCAAGTTTTGAACCGGATGGCTGAAGAAACAAGCGATGTTGCAACCGTTGAACAACGCCCAAAGATGGACGGACGGAGCATGTTTTTGATGCTTGCACCAAAAAAAGAAGACTAGTTGTTTAGTATTTGAGGAGGATTTTCGATTATGCCAAAGATGAAGACAAACCGCGCCAGTGCCAAGCGTTTTAAGGTAACCGCTAAGGGCGGCATTAAGAGTGCGAATGCTTACACGAGTCACCGTTTCCACGGTAAGACTAAGAAGCAACGTCGTCAATTACGTGGGACTTCAATGATGAAATCAAACACGATTAAGAAAACTTATCGTCAATTACTGCAAAAGTAATTTCCTGAGTAGTTCAAATTAATCTGTTGAAACGATGATAACCGTAAGTATTAGTAGGAGGAATTCAATATGCCACGAGTAAAAGGTGGAACAGTAACACGCGCACGTCACAAAAAGATTCTTAAATTAGCTAAGGGTTACCGTGGTTCAAAGCACCGTTTGTTTAAGGTTGCTAAGGACCAAGTAATGAAGGGTCGCGAATACGCCTACCGTGATCGGAAGGCCAACAAGCGTAACTTCCGTCGTCTTTGGATTGCACGGATCAACGCTGCAGCCCGTTTAAACGGTTTAAGCTACAGCAAGATGATGTTTGGCTTGAAGCAAGCTAACGTTGAAGTTAACCGTAAGATGCTGGCTGACTTAGCTGTTAATGATGCTGATGCTTTCAAGGCATTAGCTGACGAAGCAAAAAAGGCATTATAATTTAAACCTAAACGAGGCTGGATGAAGACTTCCAACCTCGTTTTTGTTTGATTCGATAGAGATACGCCATAATCGTAGTAATGTCGGCTCAAATCTCGTATAATATAATCTCAGTATAGGATAAAGGAGTTAGTAAATGTTAGCGCAATTTACACCAACTTGGATGATCAACGCAACTTATGATATTAACCCTGAACAGCTGAAACAGTTGGGAATCAAAGTTGTCTTGACGGATCTTGATAATACCCTCATTGCATGGAATAATCCTTATGGGACAGAAGAACTCAGGGACTGGATGACTTCACTGGAACGTGAGAACATCCAGTTGGTGGTTGTGTCAAACAATTCTCACCGGCGGGTTAAAAAGGCGGTGGCAACTTTGCAGCTTCCCTTTATTTCACGTGCGCTTAAACCATTTTCGGGTGGTATTCGGCGGGCGATGCGTCAATACCATGTCGGTAAAAATGAAGTGGTAATGGTTGGCGATCAGTTACTGACGGATGTTGCTGCTGCCAACTTTAGCGGGATCCCTAGTATTTTGGTTAAACCAATTATTGAAAGCGATGCGTGGAACACTAAAATCAATCGGTTTTTCGAACGATTTGTGATGCACGCAATCCGTAAAAGACATCCAGAACTCAAGTTTCGAAAGGACTTAATCAATGAGTGAAACAAATAAAGATGAAGTATTAGTTGATGGAGAAGCCGTGTTTTGTATTGGCTGTGGTGCACAGATTCAGACTACAGATAAAACCAAGCCCGGTTACACGCCGCAATCAGCCCTAGATAAAGGGTTGGAGACCGGTGAATTATACTGTCAGCGTTGCTTTAGACTGCGACACTACAATGAAATCGTACCGGTTGGTTTGACGGATGATGACTTTTTACGTCTGTTAACACAAATTCGTGATGCCAACGCACTGATTGTTTACGTTGTCGATATTTTCGACTTCAATGGCTCGATTATTCCAGGATTGCACCGCTTTGTTGGTGATAATCCTGTGATGTTAGTAGGAAATAAAGAAGATCTGCTGCCAAGCTCTCTGCGACGTTCAAAACTGCGTGACTGGTTACGTCAACGTGCTAACGAACAGGGACTTCGACCGATTGATGTTTCTTTATTGTCAGCCAAGACGAATCAATCAGTTGACCAATTTTTAGATAAAGTTGAAAAACACCGTGACAACCGTGATGTTTACATCGTTGGTGTTACCAATGTTGGCAAGTCAACTTTGATCAATCAAATTATTCGGCGTAGTACCGGGGCTAAGGATGTCATTACCACGTCCCGTTTCCCTGGTACGACGCTAGATAAGATTGAGATTCCGCTGAATGATGACCACGTGTTAGTGGATACACCAGGAATCATCCATCCCTCACAGATGGCCCATTATTTGTCCGGTAAAGAATTAAAGATTGTGACACCACAAAAGCAAATCAAGCCGAAAGTTTATCAGTTAAATGATCAGCAAACCATTTTCTTAGCGGGTGTGGCACGTTTTGATTACGTTTCTGGACCTAAGCATGGCTTTACGGTATACGTAGAAAATAATTTGCCATTGCACCGAACAAAATTGGAGAATGCTGATAACTTTTACGATAAGCACGTTGGCGATTTGCTAACGCCACCCGAAAGTCCAGACAATGACCTGCCACCACTGGAGAGACACGAGTTTAAAATCACTGAAAAAAGTGATCTGGTGTTTGAAGGACTTGGTTGGATCACCGTTCCTGCTGGCGTAATCGTTGCTGGCTATGCGCCAAAGGGTGTCGGTGTTGTGGTTCGTCGGGCAATGATATAAGGAGAAATTAATTTGAAATTAAAAGGTAAACAAAAACGGTTTTTGCGTGCTCAGGCACACCATTTGAGCCCCATCTTTTCAGTTGGGAAAAACGGGCTTAACCAAACTTGGTTAGCCCAATTAGACGGTGCGCTACAGAAACGCGAGCTCATCAAGATCAACCTTCAGCAAAGTGCTGACGAAACAGTTGATGAAGTGCAAGCTTATATTGAAGCTAATACCCAAATCCAGGTTGTCCAAACCATTGGTCGGGTACTGGTTTTATTCCAGCCAGCATCTGAAGAGAAATATCAGGATCTTTCGTTAGAAGTAGCAAAATTAGCATAATCATTTTGAAATAAGGGGAAATCACGATGGTTAAGGTAGTTGAACAGACGAAGACTCAGGTTGTTGAACAGCTGGCAGCCACTATCAAGAAAAAAAGAATTGGTATTCTTGGTGGGACGTTCAATCCACCCCATATTGGGCATTTGATCATGGCGGACCAAGTCATGACGCAGTTAGGGCTTGATCGGGTTTTATTCATGCCAGACGCAAATCCGCCACATGTTGATCGAAAAGTAGCCATTGATGCTGCTGATCGCGTCAAGATGGTAGCGGACAGCATAGCAGGTAATCCCAATTTTGGCATTGAACTGGCTGAGGTTCAGCGGGGGGGTATCAGTTATACTTACGACACAATGTTGGAGTTGAAACGTAAGCACCCTGAGAATGAATATTACTTTATTGTTGGTGCTGACATGGTTGATTATTTGCCAAAATGGTACCGGATTGATGATTTAGTCAAACTGGTGCAGTTTGTTGGTGTCCGTCGCGAAAACTATCCGGTAACATCTAAGTATCCAGTTCTCTGGGTGGATATTCCCTTAATTGATATTAGTTCTTCAATGATTCGCAGCCGAGTCAGACAGGGACAGTCAATCAGATACTTTGTGAAGGATCCAGTAGCAAAGTACATTAAGGAGCGACAGTTATATCATGAATGAAGAAGTATCGTTTACTGGCCGTTACACTACTGATAGTCGTGACCAGTTATTGGCAAAAATTTCACAGCAGTTAAAGCCTGCTCGTTTTGCCCACGTTCAACGGGTGGAACAAACTGCAATCGAATTAGCAAAACAATATGGTGTCGAGGTTGAAAAGGCATCGATTGCTGGCTTAGTTCACGATTACGCTAAGCAACGTCCCGATGAGGATTTTATTGCCGCCATTCACCATTATCAGCTAGACCCTGATTTGGTGAACTGGAACAATGCGATTTGGCACGGTGTCGTTGGTGCTGAACTCATCAAGGCTGAACTGGGTATCGATGATGAAGACATTTTGAATGCCGTTCGTTATCATACAACCGGTAATCGGTACATGACCAAATTAGCACAAATTATTTATATGGCTGATTACATTGAACCAGCGCGGGATTTCGACGGGGTGGAAAAAGCACGACTGCTAACGTCACAAAGTCTGGAACTAGCGGTGGCCTACCAAACAAAACACACTTTGGTATACTTGTTAGAAAACAATCAACGAGTTTACCCGAAAACAATTGAAACGTATAACGCTTGGGTTCCCCAAAGCGGATTGAAAGATTAACGGAGGTACTTAATGAATAGTAAAGATATTTTAGAAGTTGCTGTTAAAGCTGCTTCAGATAAACGGGCGGAAGACATTGTCGCCTTAGACATGCAGAACGTTAGTCTGATTACAGACTACTTCATGATTACTGACGCCACCTCTGGCCGTCAAGTACAAGCAATCACTGACAACATTCAGGAAGCTTGCGAAAAAGCTGATATTCCGGTGAAGCGAATTGAGGGCCGCGATGCTGCTCGCTGGGTTTTGATCGACCTTGGTGACGTTATGGTCCACGTTTTCCAGAAGGACGAACGGGCTCACTATAATTTGGAAAAATTGTGGTCAGAAGCACCCTTCATTAACGTTGATGACTGGGTTGAAGCATGATTTATCAAACTTTCGCTAAGCTATACGACGAACTGTTTGACAGTGAGTTGTATCTTGAATGGCGTTCCTTTGTTGAACAGCAGGTAACTCATAAGCAGCAACCATTGCTGGAACTGGCTTGTGGTGCTGGCCGGCTGGCAGTATTGTTAGCGCAAGACGGTTACAACGTGAGCGGTTTTGATCTCTCGGATGAGATGTTGAGCTTGGCCGACCAGCATGCTCGCGAAGCAGACGTGACATTACCTTTAATTGAGGGAAACATGCTCGATTTGGGTGACTTGGACACGTATCACACAGTGACTTGTTTCGCGGATTCTCTGTGCTATTTACCGGACGAAGACTCATTAGCGACCACATTTGAACAAGTTGCACGTCATCTAGATGATGATGGGCAATTTTTGTTTGACGTGATCTCACCATATCAAACGGATCAGGTTTATCCTGGCTATATGTATAACTATCGTGATGCTGATCGCGCCTTTCTCTGGTCTAGTGAAATGGGAGAAGAACCACACTCAATTGATCATGATTTGACGTTCTTTACTTATAATGAAGCTAAGGACGCTTATGATGAAGTGGCAGAGTTACATCACGAACGGACCTATGATTTATCGACGTATCAACGGTTACTTAAAGTTGCTGGTTTTAAACAGGTTCAGGTGAGTGCTGACTTTGGGAAGTCTGAGGTTCAGGCTGATACAACCCGTTGGTTCTTTATTTGCAGTAAGTAAAGTTAACGGCTTGATCTGACGGAGGTGACATGATGGCCAATATTTTGGGAATTGTAGCTGAATACAACCCGTTTCATAACGGTCATGCCTACCAATTACGACAAGCCAAGGCGCAGTCTCAGGCTGATGTCACAGTAGTTGTGATGAGCGGAAACTGGGTACAGCGGGGTGAACCGGCTCTGATCGACAAGTGGCAGCGAGCCAAACTAACACTACTTGGTGGCGTTGATTTAGTGATTGAGCTGCCGTTTCAATTTGCTGTCCAACCCGCTCATTTATTTGCTCGGGGTGCCGTTCAACTGTTATCAGCGCTGGGGTGTACAACACTTGCTTTTGGCGCCGAACATCCTGACTTGGATTTTGAAACCTTGGTTGCTCATCAGCCAACGAACGCTAACAGTCACTTTAAACAATTTGACGAAACTTATCCCACACTGTTTAATGATTATTTACAGGCGCAGACGGGTATGAATTTACGCGCTTCAAATGATATCTTGGGGTTTAGCTACGTCGCTGCTAATCGTCAATTGGCACAGCCACTTGAAATCCTGCCAATCCAAAGGCGGGGGAGTGCCCATCAGGAGACGCAAGTTGATCCTGAGGCGACGGTTGCTAGTGGGGCGGCGATTCGAGGTGCGGTCCAAACCGGTGACTGGTCGTTAGTTTCTCGGATGGTACCAACTGCGACATTAACTGCACTTCGAAACAATCAGCAGATAACATGGGACGAATATTGGCCGTATTTGCGTTATCAGTTGCTCTCAAGATCGCTTGCTGATTTGCATGACATTTATCAAATGAGTGAGGGTATTGAATACCGACTTAAACAAGCCGCATTAACTAGTGCCAGTTTTAGTGATTTTTTGCGTGCGGCTAAGACCAAGCGGTTTACGTATGCGCGACTGCAACGGTTGTGTGTCTACATTCTGTTACAGATCAATCGGGTGGAACTGCCAACTGGGGTCAGATATGCCCGCGTACTGGGTTTTAACAGTCAAGGGCAACAATACCTGAGTCAAGTTAAAAAACGCTCTAAAATACCCTTAATATCACGTGCGACGGATGATTGGATCAATGGTCCGTACCGACTTGACTATCAAGCGGGTCTAATCCGTCAAATGCTAACCGGGGTAGATCAAGATCGGTTACAGCATGCTGTTATCGTTTAGTTTCACTGTCCGTTTTGAATAAATTCAGCTTTTTAAGGTAACTATGATGTTGTTTGCAACGTGTCATGTAAATTCCCTTGACATCGTCACAACCCATAGTTATAATAATAAAGTTGCGTTAGGAGGATACTGAATTGAAGTTGTCGTTATCCGAGTTACAAAAAGAGTACCGACACGAACCACTCAAATTCGATGAGGCCCTGGATTTAAAAGCAGATCTGATGGAACGTTATCCTGATGAAGTGCTTGACGTAACACCAGTTCACATCAATGGGATGGTTAGTGTTGAAGATGGTGGAGACGTGTTGTTTTATGCGCACGTTTCGGCTACGCTGACGGTACCGTCGACACGTTCACTTGCGCCAGTTGAGTTACCTACCGATTTTAATGTTACTGAGTTTTATGTTGCTTCTCAGGCAGCTTTAACTCGTTACGAAAAAACCGACGTGGTTCTCGTGGTGGAGGATGACGTGATTGATGTTGACAAAGCCATTGCTGACAATCTGTTATTACAGATTCCGATGCAGGTACTGACGAAGGCTGAACAATCTGAAGATGAGTTACCTGAAGGTCAAGACTGGCAGGTAACCATTGAGGGTGAAGCTGAAGAATCAGATTCTAAAACTGTTGATCCACGTCTTGCTAAGTTAAAAAACTTTTTTAATGATTCATCGAAAGATGATGAACAGTAGGACTTAAAAATCTTTCACTAGTGGATAATTTTAAATTTAAGGAGGTGTTTCCATTGGCTGTACCAGCACGTAAGACTTCTAAGACGAAGAAACGTATGCGTCGAGGAAACATTAAGTTGCAAGTACCTAATTTGAGTGCTTGCCCAAACTGTGGTGAATTACGTAAATCACACGTTGTTTGCCCAAGCTGCGGCTTCTATGATGGTCGTCAGGTTGTTAAGACTAACAACTAGTTAATTAAAAAAGAAGCATCCAAGAGAACCGCGGTCTCTGGATGCTTCTTTTTTTACTTTCTGTTGATTGAGTCGGGAAGAAATTGCCGTCTGATGCTGTTTGCGTTAGTCGTTAGAAAAGAATATCGGAGAATGCGTGTAACTGCGCCTGAGGCAATTATGACGCTCTGAACTGGTGTCTATAAGCGATGAGTGATTGATTCAGTTAGTGAATGGAAAAAAAGAACCAGAGATAATCAATCTCCAGTTCTTTTTTAAGTTCACTTAAATTGAAATGATTTATCCCTTAGTAAAGTCAACAACCATCCGGCCAGTGATCTTACCAGCTTTCATTTCATCGATGATATCATTGATCTCACTTAAACGACGAGTCTGAACGATTGGGTGAACCAAGCCTTCAGCACCGAATTGGAAGGTTTCAGCTAAGTCTTGACGGGTACCAACGAGTGAACCAGCCACCTGGATACCATCCAAAACTGTCTTAGCAATGTTTAATTCCATGTTACCTTGTGGAAGGGCAACAGCGACTAAACGACCATCTGGACGAAGCGCGTTTACGGATTGCGTAAATGCTGCATCGTTAACGGCTGTAACTTGGGCATTGTGAACACCGCCGACTTGTTTTTGAATTTCTTCAGAAACGTTTTGTGTCTTACGGTTGATTAAAATATCAGCGCCCATTTCTTTAGCAGCCTTTAATTTGTCAGGGTTACCATCAACGGCAACAACGTGTGCGCCAAAGACGTGCTTAGCATATTGGATAGCTAAGTTACCTAAACCACCAGCACCAACAACTTCAACCCATTGACCTGGCTTAGTTTCGCCGACTTTTAAAGCTTTGTACATGGTAACACCGGCACAAGTTAAACTAGTGGCTTCAACGGGATCCAAACCTTCTGGGACTTTAACAGCGTAGTTAGCATCAACAATCACTTGTTGTGCCATGGCGCCGTCAACAGTGAAACCAGAGTTTTGAACGTTGCGGCAAAGTGTTTCGCGGCCAGTCAAACAATATTCACAGTGGCCACAGCCTTTGAAGAACCAAGCGATAGATACACGATCGCCGACTTTTAAGTTCTCAACACCTTCGCCAAGTTTAGAAACGATCCCAACACCTTCGTGACCAATGATCCGGCCAGGAACTTTGCCAAAATCACCAGCAGCAACGTGAAGGTCAGTGTGGCATAAGCCACAATATTCAACGTCAACTAAGGCTTCACCATAGTTCAAGGGACGAAGTGTAACATCTTTAATATCTACATATCCATCAACTGGGTCGCGTACAACAGCAGCTTTCATTTTTACAATTACCTCTTTCGTATGTGTGTATGTTTTCACAATGTAATTTAAACACACAGTTCCAAAAAGTTCAAGTGATTTTTTGAGCAATTACAAATGTTTGCAAAAATAATAGGGAATTAAGAAAACTTGGATTACCGGTATTATGGTGATTTATTGGGTTGTTTATAAATTTAATTGATGATAATAATTTTTTCACTAAGTCTATCTGACGATAATTTTTTTCACAGCATCAGAATAAATTCGCCAAATTTTAATTTATATAGTAAGATGGAAAAGTAATTTGATTGACAGTATGGTACACTATTAGCGATGTGCCAGAAGTTTTTCTAAACGTAAATAAGAAAATTTTAAGTAAGAGGAGTTCATTAAAAATGAGTCGAATTTTAATTATTGAAGATGAAAAGAACTTAGCCCGTTTCGTGGAGCTAGAATTAAAGCATGAGGGTTATGATACTGAAGTGCAGTTTAACGGCCGCACGGGTTTAGACGCTGCGTTAGCTGAAGATTTTGATGTGATACTCCTTGATTTGATGTTGCCTGAACTTAATGGGATTGACGTTGCTCGCCGAATTCGTGAAGTTAAGAGTACGCCCATTATCATGATGACAGCACGTGATTCCGTCATTGACCGTGTTTCTGGTTTTGATCATGGTGCTGACGATTATATCGTTAAACCATTTGCAATCGAAGAATTGCTGGCACGTGTTCGGGCTTTACTTCGTCGTATTCATATTGAAAGTGAACAAAAAGACTTTAAGCAGACGACAGTAACTTATAAAGACTTAACCATTGAAAAGGAAAACCGGGTCGTTCGTCGTGGCGACGAGGTCATTAATTTGACTAAGCGTGAATACGAACTGCTATTGACCTTAATGGAAAACGTAAACGTTGTCCTTGCTCGTGACGTTCTCTTAAACAAAGTTTGGGGCTATGAATCAGAAGTTGAGACT